>NZ_LIRE01000656.1 GCF_001402795.1 Pseudanabaena sp. 'Roaring Creek' | reverse complement strand
CGGTACGCTCTTCTAGGTTTTGGTTTTTAATTTACATAAAATCACGGGGATCGGTGATATGTCCTGTTAAGGCTGAAGCCGCCGCTGTGTAGGGCGACGCGAGATAAATCTGCGCTTGTTTGTTGCCCATTCTGCCTGGAAAATTCCTATTTGTAGTCGAGACGCAGACTTCGGCCTCATTGACCCTGCCAAAGGTATCCTGAGGCCCCCCCAAGCAAGCCGCACAGGAAGGTGACGCAGGTTCAATGCAACCAGCTTTTAAAAAGATTTCTGAGAGCGTCAGATCATCGATCTTCCAGCTAAAGAGATCGTTATAAACCTTTTGAGTTGCTGGGACGAGATAGGTGGGAACCTTCACCTGCTGACCTTTGAGTAACTGCGCTGCGTGGTAGAAGTCTTCGGTTTTACCACCCGTACAAGAACCAATGTAAACGCGATTGATCTTAACGTCTTGCACTTCACGAACTAAGGCGCGATTGTCGGGTGAGTGGGGCTTGGCAACTACGGGTTCAAGCTTGGAGACATCGTAATGCTTGACATAGTAATACTCCGCATCAGCATCGGCATAGAGGGATTCAAAGGGCTTATTGGTGCGCGATCGCACATAGTCAAAGGTGGTTTGGTCGGGTGCAATTACCGCATTTTTACCACCAGCCTCGATCGCCATGTTACAGATTGTCATCCGTTCTTCCATCGTCATTTTGGCGATCGCTTCACCTTCAATCTGTAAAGCTCGATAGTTTGCACCACTGACGCTAATATCGCCAATTACATGCAAAATTAAATCCTTAGCCAAAAGGTGCTTCGGCATCTCGCCATCAAAGATAAACTTCATCGACGCAGGGACTTTCACCAGTAATTTACCCGTGCCGAGGACAAAAGCGGCATCGGTGTTACCAATGCCAGTAGCAAATTGTCCGAAGGCTCCTGCATTGCAAGTATGCGAATCGGTTCCAAATAGCACTTCCCCAGGTCTAGTATGTCCTTCTTGAGCAAGGGCAACATGGCATACGCCCTTATAGTCTGGGTTTGCTTTAAAGTCCGACAGGTCGGTAATATCGTAAAAATATTTAATATCTTGCTCTCTGGCAAAGTCCCGCAAGATGTCAACATTGCGGTTTGCTCTGGCATCTTTAGTGAAAATGTAATGATCGGGGATCAAGACAAGTTTTTCTCTATCCCAAACCTTAGCATCTTCGCCGAATTCTTTTTTAAAAATACCAATTGTGCCCGGACCACAGACATCATGGGTCATCAGCAGGTCAGCATTCACCCAAATGTTTTCGCCTGGGCTAACGTGGCTTTTGCCTGACGCTTTTGCCAAAATCTTTTCGGTGAGTGTCATTCCCATAATTGTGATGTCCTTGATGTAGATATTGATTCCTACGCGATTTTTGTAAATCTAATGTTAAATCAAATTATAGTCTGAGATTGGAAATCGCTCATCGATTAAAATCGAGATATAGCTGCGCCCAATTGTACTAGGACATAAAACCCAAGAATTGACTGGCGGCGCGAATCGCCGCCAGTCAATTCTTGGGTTTTATGTCCTATGTAGCTTTGATATAGCAACATAGGGCTTCGACTTCGCTCAGCCATCAAGATAGGATGGCTGAGCGAAGTCGAAGCCTCTCACAACTCATTTAGCCCCTGTAAGCTGACCAAGGACATCTTGGCAATATGTTCTTGGCAGTAAGTTCATTGCAATATGTTCGCATTCCCCATAATGCGATCGCCCAAAATATGAAAATCAATGAAAATCAAGGGTCTAAGCGATCGCTATTGATTTTATGGGTTTAAAATTTATGGGTTTAAAAAGGACTCTACTACTTTGACATTTTCGGCACTGCCGATAAATAAAGGGGTGCGACTGTGCAATTTTTTGGGAATTACATCGAGAATGTCTTGAGTGCCTGTAGTGGCTCGACCTCCAGCCTGCTCGATTAGGAATGCCAGCGGCGCAGACTCATAGAGTAGTCGTAATTTACCATCTTCATGCCCGACCATGCCTGGATAGAGAAATACCCCACCCTGAAAGAGAATCCGATGAATATCGGCAACAAGCGCTCCAGAATAACGGGCGGTATTCCCTGCTTGGCGATGAATGTAGCGGACATATTCTCGCATTGGCTCTTCCCATTGCCAGAAGTTCCCTTCATTGACACTATAAATAGAACCATTGGCAGGAATATGGATGTTCTCTTGAAAAAGAATAAATTCACCAATACTAGGATCGAGAGTAAATGCGTGAACGCCTTGCCCGAGGGAATATACAAGCATCGTGCTCGTTCCGTAGAGAATATATCCCGCTCCAATCTGCTTGCGTCCTGATTGGAGTAAATCTAGAGCCTCTCCCGATTCATCGTTTCCCTCCTGTTGGCGAATAGAGAAAATGGAGCCGATCGCTAAATTGACATCGATATTGCTGGAGCCATCGATAGGATCGTAGAGCAAAGTATATCGACCGATGGGGCAATTTTCAGGAATATAGTAGGGCTCTTCCATCTCCTCAGAAGCAAGGCGACAGACTAAACCACTTTGTTCAAAAGCGCGTAAAAAAACTCGATTGGCATAGCGATCCATATTTTTGACCGCTTCGCCCTGCACGTTGATCTCGCCCGTGACACCGAGTACATTCTCTGCTAAACCAGCACGGCTCAGGTGGCGAGCAATGGTTTTCCCTGCTAAACCAATCCGTCCCATCAATGCGCTCAGATCGTATGCCTCAGCCGAAAACGTTCCAAATTGCGAAAGAACGTGCTGAGAAAGCGTCATAAAGTCTCGCCCAAGAACGATTTCTTCGGCGGGATTGAGTCTGGTAGAATCAGTCATCGGTTTGAATACCTTAATTCTTCTCTCCCATTATGGACTATGGTGTTTTGCAAATGATGATGCATTCATTTTATTTACGGAGAAGGGGGTAACATAGATAACTATGTAGATTTATAGCGTAGATTTATAGCAGTTTTTATTTTGCTGTAGGCAAAGTAAAAACTCAAAAAATATCCTGAGATTGATTTTTTGTTTGCAAATGAGTATGCACTCATCTGCAAACCTCTATATTATCCACAGAACAGGAATAATGATGATTATCTGTCCTAGTTGTAAGGTTGAAAACCCCGATAGCTACCAATTTTGTCAATCTTGTGGTACCAAGGTCTCGGTTAAAATTGCGCCAGATCCTACTTTAAATATTCTTGGAGATGAGGCAATTCAGCCTTCTTCTAACCCCACCAAGCCTCTAAATCTAGAAAGCATGTTAGGGGATATAAAAATCCAAGTAAAAAATTTGACTTCTTCTCAAACCCTAGGTCAAATTACGGGACAAATCGCGAATGAAACTGCCGCAGGGACAGATGAATCATCGGTAGGTTTAGAGCCTGCTTTAGCTTTAAAGATAGAGGAACCTAGAGATATTAGTGCGGACCTATCGACTATTATCGGTTCGACAAGGACTACCCCTGCCATAGATGCATCTGTGCCAGCCTTGCCAATCTGCTTGCAGGATATTATTTATGGTGGCAAGACCGATGCGGGGATGCAACGCGATCGCAATGAGGATGACTTTGTTACGATTTTCCAATCCCGTAGCACCCATAGCAAAAGCCAAAAGAGCGATCGCAGCCAGCATGGGTTATTTGTATTGTGTGACGGAATGGGTGGGCATGATGGCGGTGAGGAGGCAAGTGCGATCGCGATTAATTCGATCTCCGAACAGTTTCAACCTTTTTGGATGGATACCTTGCCTGGGGAAAATAAGCTGAAGGAGATCGTTTGTAAGGCAAATCAAGCGATTTTTGTTAAAAATGAAGAGGAACTACGGCTTTCTCTTGGCAGAATGGGAACTACGTTGGTTATGCTCGCCATTCACGATCTAGAAGTGGTAATTGCCCATGTCGGTGATAGCCGCATTTATAAAGTGACCGATAGTTCAAAAGTCTTTAATGTAGAGTTTGATGAGCGTGAAACATCGTTAGAACTGGATTCTTTCAATGATGATGCTTTCGACTCTGCAAAGCTCGAACAGTTAACCCGCGACCATGAAGTTCTCAATCAATTACTCGATCTAGGGATGGATCTGGAGGAGGCGCTAGCTCGCCCTGATGTCCATCAATTGACGCAAGCCCTAGGGCCAAATCCCAGCGATTGCCTAGAACCATCAATTCAGTTTTTCTCTTTAACAGAATCCACCCTATTTCTCTTATGTTCCGATGGTTTGTGCGATCACGATGTGATCGAGGAGAACTGGCGATCGCATTTATTGCCAATTCTCCATGAAGAAATCGATCTAAAAACAGGTTTAGATAATCTGATGGAGTTAGGAAATCATATCAATGGACATGATAATCTGACGGCGATTCTGATTCTATGCAAGCTACTCCCTTCCCAGTGAAGAATTATTGTTGCGGCGCTTCGCGCCGCAACAATAATTCTTGGTTTTTGATGTCTATTTCTTTGGTGGGAAGGGAGTAGCGAAAAAGCAAGAGAAAAACAAGAGATCTGAGTTACTTGGATTCAAGCCCTAGAGAAAATTGCGCTTAGTTACTTTAGCGGGAAACTCTTTGTCGCGAATTTGGACTTGGAGAATTTGACCGTTTTTTGCGAGATCGGATGGGACATAGCCAAAGGCGATCGCTTTACCTAGGGTTGGTGACATCGTGCCACTGGTGACAATGCCAACGGTTTCGCCTTCATAACGAATTGGATAATCATGACGGGCAATGTTGCGACCTTCCAATTCTAAACCAACTAACTTGCGAGGTACTCCATTCAGTTTCTGATCTTCTAAAACGGCTCTGCCAATAAAGTCCCCCTTTTCTTTGAGATGGACGATCCACATTAGATCGGCCTCAAGGGGAGTGATTGTATCGTTCATATCTTGACCGTAAAGATGCATTCCCGCTTCTAGGCGCAAGGTGTCGCGGCAACCTAAACCACAGGGTGCAACGCCGAGATCGAGCAGTTTTTGCCAAAGTGCCTTACCCGTCTCGATATCGGTCATGATTTCGCAGCCATCTTCGCCCGTATAGCCCGTCCGCGCTACAAAACTGGGAACGCCGAGGACTTCAGCGCGGGTATGTCCAAAGCGCAGCCTCGGTAACTTCATCAAATCTGAAGCGATCAGATCCTGTAAAGTCGCGATCGCAGTTTTGCCCTGTACGGCAATCAGCGTTTGGGAAGCAGAATTATCGACTAAGCGATCGCCTAAATGCTCTTGTAACCATGCCTTGTCTTTGTCGGTAGTAGAAGCATTGACAATCACAGACCAATTTTCGCGATCGCCATCGGGTTCATGGCGATAAAAAATCACATCGTCAATGATTCCCGCCTGATCGTTGAGCAAAACCGTATATAGAGCCTGCCCCACCTTCACCCTTCCTAAATTGGATGGTACGAGGTTATTCAAGGTTTCGAGAACTCCTTTTCCTGAGATCGTCAATTTGCCCATGTGGGACACATCGAACATCCCCACCTGCGATCGCACAGCCTTATGCTCGGCGACAATTCCCTTATATTGGACGGGCATCTCCCAACCACCAAATTCCACCAATCTTGCACCAGAGGCAACATGGAGATCGTAAAGAGGGGTTCGCTTGAGAGAATTAGTCATAGGTATTTAAAAAATTATTACAAGTATATTATGTAGTTTTGTATACTGATAGATTAGTCGGATATAAAAACGGTAATTATCAGCGTGAGTCAGCATCCTCTCGAACAGCTAAATTGCTACGATGCCAAAGCCAATGCCACCTATTACGGTCGTCGTCCTTGGTTAGCACTTGGTCGGATTTTTAAAATCATTTATTTTGCCATCAGTTTTGGGCTAGCTTTTGGCTGGGATGTCTTGACTGGTAATACTGTGAGCCAACCGAGACTCGCCGAGCAGTTACGACGTATTATTACTGCCCTTGGTCCCACCTATATCAAAGTTGGTCAGGCTTTATCAACCCGCCCCGATCTGGTGCGTGTTGATTTCCTTGAAGAACTTACCAAATTGCAGGATCAGTTGCCACCCTTTTCTAACGAGCAAGCCTTCGCGATCGTGGAATATGAGTTAGGCAAGCCAGTACATAAGGTGTACCGCAATATTTCCGAAGACCCCGTGGCAGCGGCTAGTTTAGGTCAGGTTTATAAGGCGACTTTGTACTCTGGCGAAGAAGTTGCTGTAAAGGTACAGCGTCCCGATCTGATTCCCATGCTGACCCTCGATCTTTACATAATGAGGGGCATTGCCTCGTGGCTGGGACCTCTGCTCCCCCTTAATCTAGGTAATAGCCTCGAAGCGATCGTGGATGAGTTCGGTTTGAAACTATTTGAAGAAATTGACTATGCCCACGAAGCAACTAATGCCGAACGCTTTGCAGGTTATTTTAAAAACGATCCCGATGTGAAAGTTCCTTCTATTTATCGTCAGTACAGCACCCATAAAGTTTTGACCTTGGAATGGATCGATGGCATCAAGCTCAATGAAATCGAACAGATTAAATCAGCAGGACTAGATACTGATAATCTCGTTCGCATAGGTGTGATGTCGGGTTTGCGTCAACTTCTAGAATTTGGATTTTTTCATGCCGATCCGCATCCTGGCAACCTCTTTGCTACCTATGATGGCAAGATGGCTTATATCGACTTTGGCATGATGGATCAGTTGGATCTAGAAACGAAGGAACAGTTAGTCGATTCCGTCGTACATTTGCTCAATAAGGACTATGACGAGCTAGGGCAAGATTACGTCCGACTTGGTTTCTTGCAGCCTGACATTGAAATGAAGCCAATTGTCAATGCTCTTGAATCCGTACTCGGCGATATTATGTCGGAAAAGGTAAAGGACTTTAACTTTAAGGTCGTTACTGATCGCTTCTCCAAGGTAATGTACGATTATCCCTTCTGCTTGCCTGCCAAGTTTGCGCTAATTATTCGCTCGGTGATCACGCAGGAAGGGGTCGCCCTCAGCCTCAATCCTGAATTTCGGATCGTGCAGGTTGCCTATCCCTACGTTGCTAGACGCTTGCTCACCGATGAGTCTGATAGCTTACGGCAACGTCTGCTAGAAATCCTCTTTAAGGATGATAAGTTTCAATGGTCGCGGTTAGAGAACCTACTCGCGATCGCCAAATCCGACGGTGAGTTTGATATCATCCCCACCGCAAGCATGGGCTTTAAGTTCTTAACTTCTAAGGATGGAGAATATATCCGTCGCCGTATCTTGCTTGCGCTCACTGAAGATAATCGCTTACATACGGAAGAGTTGATGCGCATCTGGCGGATGATCGGCGCAGATCTCGAACCTGCAAAGCTATGGGATATGGCAGTGAAAACTGTAACGGGGGCAATGCCTAGGGCGATCGCTGCCGTGCTACCCTTTGCCGCTTTCCAAAATCTGAACTGATCTCAGTTTTTGTTGGAGATATGCTAAGGGACTTGCGAGAAAATAAGATACCAATCCAGATTTACCAGAGTCGGTGGCGCGGCGGAGCCGCGCCACCGACTCTGGTTTTATATTTGGTACTTTATTAAATCGTAAGTCCCAAAGCAAACATGGGTGGCGGCATCAAGTGCCGCCACCCATGTTTGCTTTGGGGGAGTTACCGACCAATGCTCAAGGGATAGAATTAAAGGGAGATTAATTACTTTTTATAATTCTAATTTTTATGACCAGCAAACAATGGCGATCGCTTGCCAGTATATTTTTTGTCTGCCTGATTTGTCTTGGTATCACCTTTACGAATAGTTTTGCCCCCAATGTGTCGGCGGCAACCGAACCTTCTCGCAGTCAAATTATCGATCGCTTTGAAAATATCAAAACTAAAATGGCAAAGCTCAGATTTTGCTATAACGAAAGCTGTTTCTATCGCAATGTCGTTAGTAAAGTTGTTCCGCCTAGCAATACTAATCCCCATTACACCGCTGAGATCTCTGCGTCCGTCGAGCGCCCATCTTCAAGCCCCGATCTGGCGGACTATCATTTTATCTATATAGACGATCGCTGGCAGTTGGTTAAAGGCGAAGAGTTTACCGATGTCGCGGATTATGTGTTTATTGGCGATCGCTATGAAATTTACAGCGTTCACAATAGCCATACCCTTCGCGGTAACTTAGACAAAGCCAAAGAAGAAGGGGGGATTAAATCAGGATATTTGCCCCTTTATTATGAAGTTTTAAATCGCGGCATCGAAAAACTATAAAAATCAATATAAAAATCAAAAAGCCTCGCATTGCGAGGCTTTTTCTGTTAGGTAAATGATTACCGTTTCGAGTATTGAGGCGCTTTACGAGCTTTCTTAAGTCCGTATTTCTTGCGTTCCTTACAACGAGGATCGCGAGTCATATAGCCTTCAACCTTGAGGGGCTTACGATTTTCTGGAGCGAGTTCGCACAGGGCACGGGCAACACCCAAGCGAATGGCATCGGCTTGACCTGTAACGCCACCACCATGAGCATTGACCAATACATCGTACTCATTTTCTAAGCCTAAGGTTTCCAAAGGAGCCTTTACGCCTGAAATGTAGCTTGGGTTGAACTGCAAATACAGATCGCCTGGTTTACCATTGATGACGATTTTGCCTTCCCCTGGGACGAGGCGTACGCGGGCGATCGCTGTTTTACGACGACCAGTGCCCCAGTAAACAGCACGATTAGAACGTTCAGTATCTGACATCTGTTATTTCTCCTACTTCAGCGATGGAATGGTGTTGATAACCAAAGTTTCGGGCTGTTGAGCCTCATGGGGATGGCTAGCACCCTTGTAAACCTTAAGCTTGGTGAAAAGCTGACGACCGAGGGTGTTCTTAGGCAACATACCTTTGATGGCATGTTCGAGAACCCGTTCGGGAACGCGAGCGATTACCTTGTCAAAGGTTTCTTCCTTCATCCCGCCTGGACGACCAGAATGTCTTCTGTATAGCTTTTGCGTTGATTTTTTGCCAGTTATCGCAATCTTTTCGGCGTTGATTACCACGACGAAATCACCAGTATCTAGATGAGGCGTATAGATGGGCTTATTTTTGCCACGTAGGATTACCGCGATCGCGCTAGCAAGCCGTCCGAGACGCTGACCTTCAGCATCGATAATGTACCATTTGCGATCGGGATCGCTAGGTAAGTAGCTTTTATTAGGGGTAAGTGTAGTTGTAGTCATTAGTTTCTCTACAAGCGAGATTTTTCTATTAAAACTTTTATGGGGAAAACGTCTTTTTAGACTTCAAACCAATGCGAGCACATGATTATCAGTTAAAACCAACGTCTGCTTGCGCGATGCGAACTCGGCAAATGGATGATCGGCATAGCCGATCGCCAATAAGCATAGACCTTGCGGTGGAGCGGCATACTTAACTTCGATACGACGCTTTTCTTTCCATATATTCGTAAAGGCTTCGATGGTCAGGCTCGAACGCCCCACATCGACTAACTGCCCTACTAATAAACGGATCATGCCGTATAAGAAGCCACTTGCTTGAACTTCCACATGGACAAAATCACCATCCCGCCAACATATTGCTTCTTGAAGCTCCAGTCGACTATGGGGGCGACTCGATCCTGCTCTTTGAAAAGCTGCCATATCCTGTTCGCCTAACATGGGCTGTAGGGCTTGGTGGATTAACCGCTCATCAAGGCGATCGTGGTAATAGTGCCAACTAAACTGTTTTACAAAAAGATTCGGAATGGAGGCGGTGTAAATCGTGTAACGATAACGTCGCCATGTAGCCGAAAATCTCGCGTGCCAGTCGCTGGCTACTTCTGCTGAGCCGCAGATCAATATGCCGTCGGGCAAGTAGCTATTCAGTACCTTTGCCCATCGATGGGGAGGGATTGCACTTGACGTATCAAAATGAGCTACTTGAGCCGCAGCATGAACGCCAGTATCAGTCCTACCTGCACTATGCAAAACGGTTGCTTTACCGCAGATCTTGGCGATCGCTTCTTCAATCGTTTGTTGCACGCTGGGATGATTTGGCTGTCGTTGCCACCCATAAAACTGTGTACCTAGATATTGGATAACTAAAGCAACACGATGGGAAGACTCAGAATCAGCAAATAACATCTTCAGGCATCTTTAGGTTTATACGAGTTGCAAGATTGCCATTTCAGCATTGTCACCGCGACGGCTAACAGTGCGAACAATGCGGGTATAACCACCATTGCGTTCTGCATAGCGATCTTTAGCTTGACTAAAGAGCAAGTCCACTAAGCTAGTGATGCGCTCATCTTCAGGTAGCTGTGCTTGCTTCGTTTTGGTCATTGGGCGATCGCTTACGGGTTCGCCATCTTTGACGGAGATATCGTAGAGATAGGAGATCGCTTGACGACGAGCATGCAAAGAGCCATCTTTAGCAAGGGTGATCATATGATCGACATTGCTACGAACGGCATCAGCCTTGGCTCTGGTCGTTTTAATTTCTCCTCTGAGGATTAATTCAGTCGTTAAAGCCCTTAGGAGAGCTTTGCGCTGATCGGCAGCTTTGTTAAGCTGGGGGGTTTTACAACGGTGACGCATAGGTGTGTACTAGATGGATATGAAACCTACAGAACTTTAGAAGCTTTGGATTCAGTTAAAGTTAAGCCAAGATGCTGTTTGAGGGCATCCATAACTTCCTCAGCCGACTTTTGACCAAAGTTTTTGATTTCCAGTAAATCGTCTTGGGTATATTCCAACAAATCAGCAACAGTATTAATCTGTGCCCGCTTGAGGCAGTTGTAAGCTCTAACTGACAGTTGTAATTCTTCGATATGAATTTGCTTAGTCTCGTCTTGCTCGTCACGTTCTTGGGGCAGGGTTGGCGCAAGGGTGATTTCTTGCAAGGGCGAGAATAGATTCACTAGCACGCTAGCCGCTTGGCTGAGCGCTTCTTGAGGCGTAATGCTGCCGTTTGTCCAAATATCAATGAGAAGGCTCTCTTTATTGATCGCATCACCGATCCGAGCATCCTTAATTTCATACTTGACCTTACGTACAGGCATAAACACAGCATCAATCTTGAGCGTATCAATGGGTGAGCTGTGATCTTCCTTAGAACGATCTACCGAACGATAGCCTTTACCACGCTCGATGGTCAGTTCCATTTCCAAGGTTGCGCCTTCACTAAGGGTGGCGATGTATTGGTTAGGATTGACAATCTCGATATCCGAGGGCAAGGAATGAAAACTGGTAGCTGTGACTAGCTTGGGCCCGCGCTCTACCAAACGAATGATCTGCGGTGCTGAGCTATAAGACTTCAACACGAGTTCCTTCAGGTTGAGCATCAAGTCCAAAACGTCTTCCCGCACGCCTGGAATCGTCGCAAATTCATGGTTGACACCAGCAATGCGAACAGCAGTGACGGCCGCACCCTCAAGATTGGAGAGCAATACCCGTCTGAGCGCATTTCCAATGGTAATGCCTTGCCCCCGATCTAGTGGTTCCAGTACGAATTGGCTGTACTGGCTATTGTCTTTTTCTGTGTGGGATGCAACGCACTCAACCTGAAACTGTGCCATATTTGTACCGACTTAGTCTGCAAGAGTAAACGAAAATCAAAGGGGGAAATTAGAGAATTGGAAAATCACAAATTACGAATTGCGAACTTAGTTTTTAATCCGTAATTTCTAATTCGTAATTGAAATTACACACGTCTGCGTTTTGGAGGACGGCAGCCATTGTGAGGAATGGGAGTAATGTCGCGAATGAGGGTAATCTCTAAACCAGCAGCTTGCAAAGCTCTCACTGCGGTTTCGCGTCCTGATCCAGGACCTGTAACCATTACTTCAACTTGACGCATTCCTTGCTCCATTGCTCTTCTGGCAGCGGATTCAGCAGCGGTTTGCGCTGCGAAGGGAGTACCTTTCTTTGCCCCCTTAAAGCCGCTAGCACCAGCCGAAGACCAAGAGATGACATCTCCTACGGTGTCAGCGATCGTGACGATAGTGTTGTTAAAAGTAGACTGGATATAAGCGACTCCATTAGGGACGTTGCGCTTATTCTTGCGTGCGCCAGTTCTACGGGTTGTTTGACGAGCCATTGTTTCGTGTTAATCCTTACTTACTTCTTACCTGGAGCCTTCTTCTTACCTGCGACAGTACGACGACCACCACGACGGGTACGAGCATTGGTGCGTGTACGTTGTCCGCGCACAGGAAGCCCCATACGGTGTCTCCGACCTCGGTAGCAACCGATGTCTACTAGGCGTTTGATACTTAAACCTTCGAGACGACGCAGATCGCCTTCTACTTGAAAGTTGGATTCTACCTCTTGGCGCAAAGTTGTTACTTCAGGATCAGTAAGCTCTTTTACCCTTGTATCAGGGTTTATTTTGGTAGCTGCTAAGATTTTTTTGGCGCTAGTTAGACCGATTCCGTATATATACGTTAGTCCTATTTCGATGCGCTTGTCACGAGGAAGGTCAACTCCTGCAATGCGAGCCACTATAAGTCTCCCAATTTGTTGTCAGTTTTTAAGGTTATATTTCCCCTAAAGAGCCTTTATTACAGGACTTGTAGGGTTGGGGAGCTGTACAACACTATCTTCGTGAGAGCGTGCGTTCTATGCAGTGGGTTAGCTACAATTGGCAGAAGCAAATTACGAAGACGTAATATTTTACAGCGAACTCTATAATATATTGACAATGGCAACTTCTGTCAATATTTTCTAGGATTAGTTTTATTAAACCAATATTAAAGCAATATTAATCAATACTAATTCAACACTAATCTCAATACTAATTTAGATGTCGCGGTCGATATCTATGGATGCAACTCCAGAGATCGGACGGTATGTGTAGTTAGCGATCGATGGAGGGCTGCTAGGTGATTGAGATCGTGAGATCTTCATGATGTCTTCCTTGATGGCTTCGAGGTCTACATAGCGATCGGCGACATTAATTAAGTGGTCGCTGGTCATCGATCGCAAACTCACAACTTCAACGCGGACACCCCGATAGCTGGCGGCATCTACAGCATAGGCGAGATCCCCATCGCCGCTGACTAATACGGCTGTGTCATAGGAACCGATTAGAGCCATCATGTCTACCGCAATTTCGACATCAAGGTTTGCTTTTTTGGAGCCGTCAGGGAGTTGGACGAGCTCTTTAGAGATAACTCGATAGCCGTTGCGCCGCATCCATAGTAAAAAACCCTGTTGCTTTTCATTGGTGCGATCGACCCCTGTATAGAAGAAGGCTCTGAGGAGACGCGAACCATCGGTGAGACACAGTAGCAATTTGGTATAGTCGATCTCGATCCCCAATTGTAAAGCTGCGTAAAAAAGGTTGGAGCCATCGATAAAGATGGCGACGCGCCCTCGATTTTCTAAAATCTGGTCTGGCTTGAAGCCAGTATCTTGCTCAAAAGGTAACATGTTTTTGCCTATAGAACGTTTGTTATCCAGTGCTGAGGGATGAAGCTTTGGTATTAGCATTGATACTTAAAACCGTCCTAAGTGTTTACCTGATTTAGAAGAACCTCTTAAAACTTTTTAATAAACTCACACGTAGCCCAATATAGAGCCAGTGTCGGACGTTAAAAGTAACTTTTATAATAGAAAAATTTGCTTTATCCCAAGACTGTTTGAGAATTAAAATTTTTTGGTGGATTTTAAAGTAAATTCCAGATGATTTTGAAATAGATTTAAAATATTGAGACTGGTATTAATACAAGTTTTTAAAATAAGAATATAAAAACAAGGTGTTTGTAGTTATAACTTATCTTTAACTATACACCATAAGTAAATATACTCAGAGGTATAGATTTTGATAAGGGGGAAAGTTAATAAATTACACTAATTCCAACTTAAAGTGTATTGTCGTTTACATAATTTCAATACGTTGAAAGATTGGCGTTGGTGTGGTTGCGGATTTACTTGTTTGAAGTATTCCCCAGTTTGTGTGACTCCAATCAGGTGGAGATGTTTCATCAAAACTTAAGCCCAATTGCTGATATGCTGCCATGCTGAGGCTGGGGGTGATTGGTGATATTAAATACACAGCAATCCGAACTGCTTCAAGCAAGGTATATAAGGTTTCGTTTACCTCTGGCTGTTTTCCTGCTTTGAATAGCTTCCAAGGCGTAGTTTCATCAATTAGTTTGTTGCAGTTCCAGATTAATTCTAAGATCTTCTCGCTTGCTGCTCGAAAGTTGAGATTTTGATAGTCAAGTGCAACCCGATCGCCTAATTTTGTGGCTTGTTCGATGATGGGGGTGGTTAAGTCTGATACCTCAGTGCGATCGCGGGGATCGCTGACGGGAATTGTTTGCTGACAGTATTTATTTACCATTCCTAGGCTGCGATTGAGCAAATTGCCGAGGCTATTGGCGAGATCGGCATTGACAATGGCGACGAATCTTTCTTCGTTAAAGTCGCCATCGCGTCCAAACTCGATTTCCTTGAGAAAGTAATAACGAATGGGATCGGCACCAAAGCGATCGACTAGGTCGTAGGGATCGATGGTGTTACCCAAAGTTTTGCCCATTTTTAAACCATCTTTTGTCAGTAAACCATGACCAAATACGCGCTTTGGTAGGGCTAACCCCCCAGACATAAGCATGGCTGGCCAATAAATTGCGTGGAATCTTAAAATGTCTTTGCCGATAATATGCAGGTTGAAGGGATACCACTTCTTGATGGCATTTTCTAGGGTTGGTTCGTCGTCGGGATCGAGTAGTGCGGTGATATATCCAAGTAATGCATCAAACCATACGTAAATTGTATGGGTGGGATCGGTGGGGATCGGAAAGCCCCAATCAAGATTAATGCGGGAGATCGAAAAGTCTTCGAGCCCCTGTTTCATGAAGCCCAAGACCTCATTACGTCGACTTTCGGGTTGGATAAAGTTGGGGTTGTCTTCGTGGAATTTGTCGAGAGCTGCTTGATATTTAGATAGGCGAAAGAAATAGTTGGGCTCGTCGCGCCATTCGCATACGACATTGGTATGAATGGGACAGTGATGGCTCGGGGGAAGTTCGCGCTCTTCTTTAAATTCTTCGCAAGCAACGCAGTACCAGCCCTTTTGTTGGTTTAAGTAAATATCTCCCGCATCGTAAACCCGTTGAAAAAATTCGTTAACGATCGCGTGATGTTTCGGAGCCGATGTGCGCGTAAAGCGATCGAAGCGAATATTAAATTTTTCCCAAAGGCTATAAAACTCGGCTACGGTGCGATCGCAATGTTCTTGGGGCGATAAATGATTTTTTTCGGCGGTGCGTTGAATTTTTTGTCCGTGTTCGTCCGTGCCAGTCACAAACATGACAGGATGTCCTTTGAGTCGATAGAACCGCGCCAAAGCATCGGCGGCAATCGTGGGGTACGCGCTACCAATATGGGGGCGATCGTTGACATAGAAAAGTGGAGTAGTTAAAGCGATCGGTTCTAGGGGCATAGAAGACTCAATTCAGGACTAATACCATTTTGCAAAAAAATGGCGGTAAATGTAACATTAAATCCCAAAATTATCGAATGTATGGGACTCATTCTCCAATTTTGCTGCTGGAACCCGCGATGAAAAATTTAATAATGCATCAATTTTGGATGGATCGGGCGATCGCCTTAGCTCAGGAGGCGGGAAGCTTGGGGGAAATTCCTGTGGGGGCTGTCATTGTTAATAAATGGGGTGAGGCGATCGCCACTGGGGTTAATCGCAAAGAACGCGATCACGATCCTACCGCCCATGCTGAGATAGTGGCGATCCGTGAGGCGGCAAGGGTTTGGCAAGACTGGTATCTCACGGGCTGTAGTCTCTACGTTACTCTAGAACCCTGTCCGATGTGTGCGGGAGCGATTTTGCAAGCAAGGATTAGCACTTTAATCTATGGTGCGGATGATCCCAAGACAGGATCAATCCGTACTGTAGCAAATTTGCCCGATAGTCCTGTCTCTTTTCATCGACTTGAGGCGATCGCAGGAATCCGCGAACGGGAATGTCAGGAATTATTGCAAACTTGGTTTCAACATATTAGAAATTAAAACCCAAAAGGCTGTAGCGCACGCTGCGCGTGCGCTACAGCCTTTTAGGGCTAGATAGCTTTATTTGGTGCATAGAGCATTCAAGCGATCGACAATATCGCTTTCCTTACTGGCGGCAGCGCTTAAATCTCCCTTAGCTTTTTCTAAGGCATTCTTGTCCTTGGCTTCAGTTGCCTTAACCTGTGTTTTTAGGGACTGGGAAACATCGCCATACATTGCTAATAACTGCCCCTGTAGCTCCTTCAGCTTCGAGTCTTGTACGTTCACGCTCTGTACTTCTGTGCGAATTTGTTCGATATTGTCGGCTAATGTCCCCAACCCTGACATATCTTTAGGAGCGGCAAGATTTTTGGTTTTATTGGCGATAGTAACAACTTTGTTACATTGAGCAACTCGACTTTCGCCACAGCCATACAAACTAAGTCCGAGGGTTAAGGTAATTGTACTGATGACTGCATAACGTTTCAAAGACTGAGTCATGGGATTAGATAGAAGCTGATGAAGTTGCATTGTTTTGGGAGCAATAGTCCAAAGTTATGGTTCGCGTGTCCAAAAATTCTAAAATGTTTTAGTTGATTAAGCTAATAACAGAGATTTGAACTATGTCCGATAGCACCGATAATCGCCGAAGTCGTGCAATTACCGAAGGCGTTCAGCGATCGCCAAACCGCGCTATGTTACGCGCTGTTGGTTTTCAAGATTCGGATTTTACTAAACCTATTGTCGGTGTAGCCAGCGCCCACAGTACCATTACACCATGTAACATGGGCATTGCTCCCCTTGCCATTCGTGCTGAAGCAGGGATTCGCGCCGCTAACGGGATGCCTCAAGTGTTCGGCACGATCACGATCAGTGATGGCATCTCCATGGGCACTGAAGGCATGAAGTATTCCCTCGTATCCCGTGATGTCATTGCTGACTCGATCGAAACCGCTTGTACAGGTCAGAGCATGGATGGCGTTTTAGCGATCGGTGGCTGTGATAAAAATATGCCAGGGGCGATGATCGCTATGGCAAGAATGAACATTCCCGCTCTATTTGTCTATGGTGGCACGATCGAGCCTGGACATTTGGATGGAGAAGATTTAACGGTAGTCAGCTCCTTTGAAGCTGTCGGTCAATATAGTGCGGGCAGAATTGACGAAGTAAGGCTTAACTCGGTCGAACGTAATGCCTGCCCTGGAGCGGGTTCCTGTGGTGGTATGTATACGGCTAATACGATGTCTTCGGCTTTTGAAGCTATGGGCATGAGTTTGATGTATTCCTCCACCATGTCGGCGGTTGCACCTGAGAAAGCGGCTAACACCGAACTGGCGGGTACTGTTTTAGTAAATGCAATTCGCAATAACCTTTGCCCCCGTGACATCATCACTCGCAAATCGATCGAAAATGCGATTTCCGTGGTTATGGCTGTCGGTGGATCGACGAATGCGGTTTTACACTTTTTGGCGATCGCTCATTCCGCAGGTGTGGAATGGAATCTTGATGATTTTGAGCGTATTCGCGAGCGCGTTCCCGTTCTCTGCGACCTCAAACCATCGGGACGTTATGTCGCGACCGATCTCCATAAGGCAGGTGGGATTCCTCAAGTTATGAAGATGCTTTTAGCCCAAGGTCTACTACATGGCGACTGCATCACGATTACGGGTCAAACCATTGAAGAAGTTCTCAAAGACATTCCTGTAGAACCCCGTTCCGATCAAGATGTCATTCGTCCTTGGGATCGTCCTATGTACAAACAGGGACACCTTGCAATTCTGAGAGGCAACCTAGCGGAAGAAGGAGCAGTTGCCAAAATCTCTGGCGTTAAAAATCCAATCATTACTGGTCCCGCTCGCGTCTTTGAATCAGAAGAAGCCTCTCTTGCGGCGATCCTCGACAACAAGATCAATGCAGGCGATATTTTGGTGATTCGCTATGAAGGCCCTAAGGGTGGTCCGGGAATGCGCGAAATGCTAGCGCCAACTAGTGCCATTATTGGGGCTGGTTTGGGTGATTCTGTCGGCTTGATTACTGATGGACGGTTTTCGGGCGGAACCTATGGCATGGTAGTTGGTCATGTCGCTCCTGAGGCTTTTGTGGGTGGTACGATCGCCTTAGTAAATGAAGGTGACTCGATCACAATTGATGCCCATCGGCGCTTGATCCAACTCAACGTAAGCGAAGAGGAACTTGCTGTCCGTCGTGCTAATTGGAAAGCGCCTGCCCCTCGCTACACCAAGGGCGTTTTGGCGAAATATGCCAAACTAGTGGCAACGAGTAGTAAAGGTGCTGTAACCGATCTAGATCTGTTCTAGTTGATTACAAGTAGAGAGACTTGCACTTGCAAGCCTCTCTCTATATTTTTTGCATGATAGTAAAATAGCGATCGCATTAAATGATGTTAAACAAATGCTTGGTTTATGAGGTTGAAACTAAATCGCCATGTGAATAATTGCAGTAAAGGCGATCTTCTACAGTTAACATCTAGACTAGAATAATTTGAGATGAGCGATCGCAGGAGAATCTCTAATGACTCAAACAATTGCAAAAAAAATATCACTTTACGACCAAGATCTAAATCTGTGGCTAGAAACAGTGATCGCGCAATTAAAGAGTGGTAGTTTAGAAAACCTCGATATTGAAAATCTGGTAGAGGAGTTGGAAGGCTTTGCAGGTAGAGATCGGCGTGAGTTAAGAAGAAGGCTATCGACACTTCTGGAACATTTACTCAAACGTTGCTATGTTGAAAGCGAGTATGACTATGCGGGATGGGAAATCACTATTGATCGTACTCGATTTGAAATAATCGGTATTTTGAGTCAGTCGCCTAGCCTTAGAAACTATGTAAATAGTGATGAATTATTTGAAGAAGCTTTTGCTCTTGCTTTACGTACGGTAAGAAAAAATCAAGGGTATAAAAATGTTGATTTCCCAAATAACTGGAAATTTAGTCGCGATATTGATGACATATTAAATGTTGATTTTTGGGAGATTCTATAAAATATTTTATAAAACGTAAGATGCGATCGCTTACTCAAATCACCACAAGGCGATCGCTATTTGCTAAGTGTAAACCCGTAATTAGGATCGCTTTAAATGATGTCAAACAAATGCTTGGTTTATGAGATTTTAGCCAAATCGCTATTTGAATAAGTACAGTAAAGCGATCGCCTATCCATCCCCATAACCAGCGATCGCGATTCAATAAAACATCACAAAATAATCGCTAGTTGCTAAAAGTAAAACTGCGATGATCGCTTTAAATGATGTCAAACAATTGCTTGGTTTATGAGATTTTAGCTAAATCGCTATTTGAATAGTTGCTTGAAATTTTAATAATGGTAACGAATTTGAACTAACAAAAGTGTATCGTCCTCGATTTTGTAAAGAATCCTTTGCTCATCGTCAATTCGCCTAGACCAATATCCTGATAATCCGTGTTTTAATGGTTCGGGTTTGCCTATGCCGCTATGGGGATTGCGTTGAATATCTTTGATAAGGTTGTTAACTCGATTGAGCATTTTTTTGTCTGTTTGTTGCCAGTAAAGATAATCTTCCCAAGCACGTTCTGAGAAAAGTATCTTCACTCGATTAGCTCCCGCACAGTACCGCCGCCAGATTCTAATTCAGCGATCGCTTCAAAAATGCGTTTGGCATTATTACGACTCTTTAAGAGATAAGCTGTCTCTGTAAGGGATTCGTAATCTTCAAGAGATAGAAGTACTGCTGATGGTTGTTGATGGCGCGTAATGATCACAGGATCGTGGCGATCGCATACTTGATCGATCATATCTGCCAAATTACTCTGTGCATCAACATAAGAAATTGCATTCATAAATTTGTCGATCTGCTATTGCTTGCTAGATTGTTATTGATTATAACTTTTACCTAAATCAGCGATCGCTATTTGCTAAAGATAAAACCGCGGTGATCGCTTTAAATGATGTTAGACAAATACTTAGTTTGTGAAATTTTAGCTAAATCGCAAGATCGCTATTTAGTTAAAGTATAATTAAGATCAGTATTGTTGCATATAAGCGAAGTTGGGCAGTCTAAATGTATGAGAAACTCGTTAACTGTTTAAAACAAATTTATCCTCTTACTCTCAAGCAGCAAGAAGAAATATGCAAAGTATTTGAATTTCAGAATTTGCCTAGAGATACTACTTTACTGAAAGTGGGTGAAGTATGTAATCACACTCACTTTATAGTAGAAGGATTAGCTAGATCTTCTTACAAAAAAGACACCAAAGAATTTGTGACATGGTTAGGATTTGAAGGAGAGTTTGTACATTCGGCACAAAGCTTTCTTTTGCGAGAACCAAGTCTAGAAAGTATAGTGTTAATCTCAGATTGCAAGCTTCTCTCACTTAGTCATTCAAATTTGGAATTACTCTATGGGAAAGATCCAATTTGGAACAAGTTTGGAAGACTACTGTATGAGCTTCACTATATAAGGCTTCAGGCAAGATTGAACTCCCACTTATCTATGAGTGCGGCAGAACGTTATGATCAAATATATTTGAGGCATCCTGATATTTTAGATAGGGTGAAGCTTGTTCATCTAGCATCCTATCTAGGTATGACTCCAGAGACGCTCAGTCGTCTGCGTGCCAATAAAGAAAAACGGCAACGCATTTATGGAAAACACTATTAAAAATCTCATTGATATAAATCAAGACTTGATTTATATCAAGAAATACTCCTTTACTTTGCTTGTCTTCAAAATCTAGGATAGATCCAGAAGATTTAGATAAGTTTATTTGGGAGAGTTACTTGTGAAAGTTAAAAAATGGCATATATTTTCAGGGCTAGTTGTTTTTTTGATGGCTGCATCTGGGCTGGGCTTGTGGAGAGTTTATCTCTATCCCAAACAAAATTTATTCGAGAAGGAAAAGATAGCGGAAAACTTTCGTTCTATGGAAAGCATCTTTCCCAGTAAGCCAATTGCGAAATCAGCTACTCCTTATAAACTGAGGGAAAATATTCGCGAGCTAAATGTCTCCTATGAATTTGGAGACAAAAATCATCAAATGTCTGAGATGCTAGATCGCACTTCGACAACTGGTATTTTGGTGGTAAAAAATGATGTGATTGTCTATGAGAATTACTTTCGCGGTAACTCAGCAAATGCTCGCAATACTTCATGGTCAATGGCAAAATCATTTATATCTGCTCTTGTAGGGATTGCGATCGCTGAAGGAAAAATTAGTAGCGTGAATGATCCCATTACCAAGTATGTTCCCGAACTGATTGATTCAGGCTATAACAATGTTCCGATCAAGCATGTTCTGCAAATGTCATCAGGTGTTCGCTTTAACGAAGGCTATTCCAACCCAAAGTCTGACATCAATCAACTGATGTCTAAGTTATTTCTCCATTTCCGTCCGATGGATCGAGTTATTGCAGATTTTCCTTCAGAATATCCTTCTGGAAAAAAATTCCAATATATGAGTTTAGACTCTCATGTCTTGGGGTTACTACTCAGACGTGCAACAGGCAAAAGCATCACCGATTATTTTCAAGAAAAGTTATGGCAACCTCTCGGAGCAGAGTCTGATGCTTCTTGGTTGACCGACCTTTATGGAACTGAAATTACCTTTTGCGGGCTTAATGCAACTCTACGAGACTATGCAAAATTTGGATTACTCTATCTCCATGAAGGTAAACTAAATGGTAAGCAAATTTTATCTGAGCAATGGGTCAAAGAGTCAATCACCCCCGATCGCCCAGATTTACAAGCTAATGCTACTGATGCAAAGGAATATGCTGGATTTGGCTATCAATATCAATGGTGGATTCCGCCTGATACCAATGGAGATTTTGTTGCAATGGGACATCGTGGACAATTTATCTATGTCAGCCCTAAGCATCAAGTAGTGATTGTCAAAACTAGTGCAGCAGAGAAATCTTTAACTAGTGAAATAAGATTGGAAACAATTGCCCTCTTTAGAGCGATCGCTGATGTGGTGTTTTAGATATAGCCGATCGCCCTTTACTTTCGCTGAGATTAAAGCGGCGATCGCCTCAACTAATTGCTCTTGACTTTCTCGGCGCAGGCGCACCACGCAACATACCCTCAGTACTCAGATCCTCATCAAGATCTTCCCAATGGATACCATAGCCACCACCGCAGACTTCCCAATTAGCAAGCTGTTCACTAGTTCCATTCAATAACCTCGGATACCACACCAACGGAACTACAATTGTCCGCCCATCCATCAGATCGACAGCGATCGTATCTTCAGTAAAGCTAACGTTCTTAACTCTCTCATCCGTCTTAATCGCCAAAGTACTCATACCAAGCCTCAAGTAATTGTGTTTGATTTTCGATCACCATAGATTGCAGTTTCCTTAACTCTTTAGCGGAAAACCCAATATTTTGAGCTAGGCTAACTGACTGCAACCAAAATTTAGCTGTCAAATTGTCGCGATCAATATGAATATGTGGTGGTTCATTTGGTTCGTGACTGTAAAAATAAAAACGATATGCGCCAATCCTTAAAATCGTTGGCATGACTTAAAAATAACACAGCGTAATTCTTGGCTAATTAAAATATATCAATATGCGATCGCCCCTTATTTTGACCAGAGATTAGAAAGGCGATCGCCTATTGGGTATGCTTTTAGACTATGGATAAACTCTCACTTTTCCCCACTGAAGATGGGTCTGTTACCTTCTGGTCAGAAACCTTTCAAGAAACCTTTCATAGTTCCCACGGCGCAAAGAACGAAGCCGAAGCTAAGTTTGTCATGCCTGCCAAAATTGCCGAAAAAGCCAAATCTCAAACGCAACTCAACATTCTTGATATTTGCTATGGCTTAGGTTACAACTCGGCAGCCGCGATCGCCAGTGTCTCCGCCTTACCAAAACCCTCTGCCCATCTACATATCATCGCGCTCGAAAATAATCTCGAAGTTCCCCAACAGGCGATCGCCGCAGGCTTAGTAAATATCTGGCAACCAGCGATCGCGCAAATTCTCAAGATTGCTGTCGAACGGCGATCGGTCGAAACTAAGGATCTCACCTTACAACTCCTCATCGGTGATGCCCGTCAAACCATCGGTCAAGTGCCTACAAAATGGGCTGATGCCATTTTTCTCGACCCCTTCTCACCGCCCCATTGTCCCCAACTTTGGACAGTCGAATTTATCCAACTTTTAGCCAACTGCCTCAAACCCGACGGCTATCTCGTCACCTACTCTTCATCCGCCGCCGTTCGGGCTGCCATGCTTGCCGCAGGATTACAAATTGGCGCGATCGCCCCCATCGGACGCAAATCTCCCAGCACGATCGCCGCCTTTGCCCCCACAGCACTACCACCTATCTCCGAAACCGAAGCCACATTTCTCACAACTCGTGCCGCGATCCCCTATCGCGATCGGACTTTACGAGGCACAGCCTCAGAAATTATTGCGCTCCGCCAAAACGAACAAAAAAATAGTAACCTTCCTCCTAGCTCCAGTCTTCGCAACAAAAAATAAGCAGTTAATACCAATTCCCAAAATGGCAACGCCATTTTGGGAATTTCAAAACCTTACTGGGTTTGGTGTTTAATTCACAAAAGTGTTGTCACACTTTCGTGAATTGGTAT
>NZ_LIRE01000187.1 GCF_001402795.1 Pseudanabaena sp. 'Roaring Creek' | reverse complement strand
ACCCGAACTGACGTTAATTAGGGCGCTTTAACTGTCATTGCTTTTGAACTGGATGAAAGACTTACTAAACTTTATAAACCAATACTTATAAACCAATACTTATAAACTAATACTTATAAACCAATACAAGGTGGGGATTGGTTTAGACTCTGAAAAGCAAGGGTGAAGTTTAGCTATAGCAATGCAAGTTTTGTTCAGAATATCAACCCCCAAAGATAAGTGGCAGTGCTTTGTGATGCCACTTATCTTTGGGGGGGTATCATTTAGGATAGTTTTTTGCTAGCTAATTCAAGCATTGCCATAGGATTGTAATTTACGTGCCGAATCGAAACGGGGGGCAGTAATAGGATAATAGATTAAGTATTTGTAAAAAATCAAGAATAAATACCTATGTTATCCGCTTACCGCGACCATGTTGCCGAACGTGCCCAGCAAGGCATTCCCCCTTTACCCTTAAATGCAACGCAAACTTCGGCGCTTTGCGATTTGTTACAAGCTCCCCCTGCTGGCGAAGAGGCATTTTTATTATCGTTGCTACGCGATCGCATTCCCCCTGGGGTCGATCAAGCTGCCTATGTCAAGGCTGGCTGGCTAACGGCGATCGCTAAAGGTGAACATCAATCACCCCTAGTTTCACCAACCTTGGCAGTAGAGCTACTGGGAACGATGGTGGGCGGGTATAACGTCCAGACCTTAATCGAGCTATTAACCAATGATGCGTTGGGAGAGCTTGCCGCCACCGCCTTGAAGAAAACTCTCCTAGTATTTGATGCCTTTAATCAAGTCTTAGACCTATCAAAAACTAATGCTAGAGCGCGATCGGTGATCGAGTCTTGGGCTGCCGCAGAATGGTTTACCAGTCGTCCTGTTCTGCCCGAAACCTTAACAGTTACGGTATTTAAAGTAACAGGTGAAATCAATACCGATGACTTTTCTCCCGCCTCTCAGGCTTTCTCCCGTCCTGATATTCCCCTCCATGCATTGAGTATGTTGGAATCGATGATGCCTGAGGGCTTGCAAAAGATCGCCGAACTCAAGCAAAAGGGGTATCCCGTTGCCTTTGTGGGTGATGTCGTGGGGACGGGATCTTCGCGCAAATCGGCGATTAACTCGGTGCTATGGCATATTGGCAATGATATTCCCTTTATCCCCAATAAGCGATCGGGGGGTGTAATTTTGGGAAGTACGATCGCTCCGATTTTCTTTAATACTGCTGAAGATGCGGGAGCATTGCCGATCCAGTGCGATGTCTCAAATTTAGAGATGGGGGATATAATTACCATCCATACTCGCGAAGGTAAAATTACCAATGCGGCTGGTGAAACCCTCTCCACCTTTAGTCTCGCTCCTGATACGATCGCCGATGAAGTGCGCGCTGGCGGACGAATTCCCCTCTTAATCGGGCGCAGTTTGACCGCTAAAACGCGCCATGCGATCGGGTTGCCTGCAAGCGATATCTTTATTCTTCCTGCTATCCCTGCCGATACTGGCAAGGGCTATACCCTCGCTCAGAAGATCGTGGGTAAAGCTTGCGGTGTTGCTGGCGTGCGTCCCTTCACCTCCTGCGAACCCTTGATGACGACCGTAGGTTCCCAAGATACAACAGGTCCGATGACCCGCGATGAGTTGCAGGAACTCGCTTGTTTGGGATTTAGTGCGGATCTCGTGATTCAGAGCTTCTGTCATACGGCCGCCTATCCCAAACCCACGGACATCAAAACCCACAAAGAACTTCCCGATTTCTTTTCCAATCGTGGCGGTGTTGCCCTGCGCCCCAATGATGGCATTATCCATTCTTGGTTAAATAGAATGCTCTTGCCCGACACCGTTGGTACTGGTGGCGATTCCCATACCCGTTTCCCCTTGGGCATTTCTTTCCCCGCAGGTTCGGGATTAGTCGCCTTTGCTGCCGCCCTTGGCATTATGCCCCTCGATATGCCCGAATCGGTCTTAGTTCGCTTCACGGGTGAATTGCAAGCTGGTGTTACCCTCCGCGATGTCGTGAATGCGATTCCCTATATTGCGATTCAAAGAGGTTTGCTTACCGTGGAGAAGAAGAACAAAAAGAATGTCTTCGCTGGGCGAATTATGGAAATTGAAGGTTTACCCGATCTAAAAGTCGAGCAAGCCTTTGAGTTAACCGATGCCACTGCCGAGCGTTCCTGCTCTGGTAGTACGATCGCGCTCAGTACGGAAACAGTTGCCGAATATCTGCGATCGAATATTGCTTTGATGAAAAACATGATCGCCCGTGGCTATAGCGATGCTAAGACTCTCTTGCGCCGTATCGCCAAAATGGAAGAATGGCTCGCTAATCCCTCGCTCATGAAAGCCGATCCCGATGCCGAATATGCGGAAATTATCGAAATCGATCTCAATGAGATCAAGGAGCCCATTGTTGCTGCACCAAACGATCCAGACAATGTGAAGTTGCTCTCGGAAGTAGCAGGCGATCTCGTGGATGAAGTATTTATCGGTTCCTGCATGACTAATATCGGGCATTACCGCGCCGCTGCTAAGGTTCTCGAAAAAGAAGCCGCTGTCAAAGCGCGTCTCTGGGTCGCCCCACCTACCCGTATGGATGAGTTCCAACTTAAGGAAGAGGGTATTTACAGTACCTTTGGTGTTGCTGGCGCAAGAACGGAAGTTCCTGGCTGCTCTCTCTGCATGGGCAATCAGGCAAGGGTCGCCGATGGTGCAACCGTCTTCTCGACTTCCACCCGCAACTTTAATAACCGCATGGGCAAAGATGCTCGTGTCTATCTCGGTTCGGCAGAACTAGCGGCGGTCTGCGCCTTACTCGGACGCATTCCCACGGTGGAAGAATACAAGGCGATCGTCACCAGAAAGATCGATCCCTTTGCCAATGACCTCTATCGCTATCTCAACTTTGACCAGATTGCCAATTTTGAAGATCAAGGTCGGGTGATTGCGCTCAAGGATATGCCTCGCATTGAGGATATTTTGGGTATACCTGTGGCTGCGAAGTAGTAAAGCTGGCAGCTAACGTAATACCAAGTTAAGAAATGGCTACGCCATTTCTTAACTTGAAAACTCTGACGAGGTTTAGTTTTTGGCTTTATAGGTTTTCGGGGAGGTCAAACATGATAAGTGGCTCCATGCTTTTAATGATGGATATCTCAGTCGGGGAAAACTTGATTTTAACTTTCCACTAAAACCAAACCTAGGGCTTTTTATAGCTACAGTCACTTGAATTAGGACAAATCAAACCCCAAGAATTGACTGGCGGCGCGAAGCGCCGCCAGTCAATTCTTGGGGTTTATGTCCTAGTACAGGCGATAGCTATACTTTATGTCTTAGGCTCTGATTTAAAAGTAAACTCCGTACCGTTGAGAATACGTTCGATATTAGAACGATGCAGCCAGATGATAAAAGCGCATCCTGCGGTGACAAAGCTGGCGTAAATCATATTTCCTTGCATTGTCCACATGAGGAATGGGGCGGCGGCGGCGGCGGCAATGGAGCTAATCGAAACGGTTCGCCATATTGCCATCGTGACTAGCCAAATACCAAAAGCAGCGATCGCCACTACCCAATTCAGCATAAACAAAATCCCTACCCCCGTCGCTACCGACTTACCGCCCTTAAATCCCAACCAGATCGGACGACTATGACCGATCAAAGCCAACATTCCCGCACCAATTACCAACAACGACAGCTCGTTTTGAGCGATCGCCTCAGCCTTGATATTTAGACTTGTCATCAACCAATTTGCCGACTGCATCATGTAAATTGCCGCCACTCCCTTAGCAAAGTCAGTTATAAATACGAGAATCCCCGCAAATTTGCCAACATTACGCCATACGTTGGTTGCTCCTGTTGAACCTGAGCCAAGCTGACGAATATCAATACCAGCCAACCGTCCCACTAAATAACCTGTGGGGAAAGATCCTAAGAGATAGGCGATCGCAAGCAAAAGATAGGCAAACCACATAAGTTGTACATCATAAACAATAGAGGCAGCGCATAGGCTAAACCTATTCTCTAATATTGTGGCAATCAAGAAAACAATGTAAGGTTTGCTTAGGACATAAAGCCCCAAAGATGAGTGGTGGTGCGAAGCACCGCCACTCATCTTTGGGGCTTTATGTCGTTCTAATTATCGCTTAGGTTGTTATAGTCGCCACAGCCCAGAAGAGAAAAACGGGGCTTAGCGCTGTTCCTCTCTTCTGGGTAATACGATTGACGGCAGATGACAACCGCAACACAGGATTAATACCAAATGACAAAATGGCTACGCCATTTTGTCATTTTAAAACCCTTACTGGGTTTAGTTTTCAATTCCCAAAAGTGTAGCCACACTTTTGGGAATTGGTATAATA
>NZ_LIRE01000186.1 GCF_001402795.1 Pseudanabaena sp. 'Roaring Creek' | reverse complement strand
CGTACCGCCCGCTAAGCGGGCGGTACGCTCTTCTAGGTTTTAAGTTTACTTATGCCTAGCTACTTACATTCATCTCAGAAGGAGAAGGTTAGTGCGAAGTACCGATTGGAATTATATTGCATTAATGAATTAAACCTGTAAATCTCCGTAATTCTGATGCTATAATTCAGGATAAGTTTTGCTTGGCAATGATGCTATTGATGCTGTTAATTAAGGTGAAACAAACCATGCAAGAAATAGCCTCAGAAAAACCCCTAGTAACTGTACTAATGCCCTGCCTAAATGAGGCAGAAACTTTAGGAACCTGTATTACCAAAGCAAAAAACTATTTTCTTCGCCATGACATCGATGGTGAGGTCTTAATTGCTGACAATGGGAGCACCGACGGCTCACAAGAAATTGCCATTCGGTTAGGTGCTCGTATTGTCCATATCCAAGAAAAAGGTTATGGCAACGCCCTTAGAGGTGGTATAGCCAATGCCGAAGGTCGGTATATTATTATCGGAGATGCGGATGATAGTTATGATTTCTCCGACTTAACCTTGTTTATCAATAAACTCCTAGAAGGCTACGAACTAGTCATGGGTAATCGTTTCAAAGGCGGCATCAAAAAAGGAGCCATGCCCCCTTTGCATCGATACCTAGGTAATCCCGTACTTACATGGATTGGGCGTTTATTTTTTCCTAATCCCTGTGGTGATTTTCACTGTGGCTTACGAGGATTCAGAAAAGATGCGATCGAATCATTAAATTTGCGAACTACAGGAATGGAATTTGCGAGTGAAATGGTCGTGAAGGCAAGCCTCTACAAAATGCAGATTGCTGAAGTGCCCACTATTCTCTATCCTGATGGGCGCAACCGATCGCCCCATTTGCGAAGTTGGCGCGATGGCTGGCGGCATTTAAGATTTTTACTGCTTTTTAGTCCCAGATGGCTATTTCTTTACCCAGGGATGATTTTGATGATGGCTGGATTACTGACCGCGATTATCCTGTTAAGCGGAACTAAAGTTCATTCCTTAATTTATTCAACTACGGCAATTGTGATTGGATTCCAAACCGTGGTGTTTAGCATATTCACCAAAGCTTTTGCCATGGCTGAAGGTTTAATTCCCGATGATTATCGACTCAAAAAGCTGTTACATTTTCTCAACTTAGAGAAGGGGTTGATATGCGGAATTTTCCTAATCTTTATGGGCTTCATGGGATCTATCTACGCACTGAAAATGTGGGAATCGAATTCCTTTGGATCCCTGAATCCTAGCCAAACTATGCGAATCGTTATTCCATCCGTTACTTGCTTAGCGCTGGGCTTTCAAGTCATTTTCTCCAGTTTCTTTCTGAGCATCCTTGCCCTAAAAAGAGGCTAGTTAGTGGTTAGCAATTAATTGAGAATACAAAAGTAGAAAAATATGGATCGACCTTGGTTATCGGTTTTAATTCCCACGTATAACGGCAAAGATTATCTCCGATTTACTTTAGATTCAATTCTCAGGCAGGGTGATCGCCAAATTGAATGTATCGCGATCGACGATGGATCGACCGATGAAACCCTTGAAATCCTGAACGACTATGTAGATAAACTTCCACTTAAAGTTATTCAAGGATTGCGGAAAGGGAATTGGGTGGCAACTACCAACCATATTCTATCTATTGCTACTGCTGATTATGTCTGCTTCTTACATCAGGATGACATTTGGCTCGACGATCGCCTTCGCATCATGAAATCTCTAATTGATAAACATCCGCAGGTAAATTTATTTTTACATGCTTCCCAATTTATTGATCGCGATGGCAAATGTTTGGGTTTATGGAAAAGTCCTTTACCAAAATATCCATTGGTAACCACGCCGCATATGCTGGTTAAGAGGTTACTTATCCAGAATTTTATTGCTATTCCCGCTCCCATTTTTAGAAGAGAAGCCGCTTTGCAGGTTGGCGGACTAGATGAAAAGCTATGGTACACAGCCGACTGGGATTTTTGGCTAAAGCTTGCAGCCCTTGGCTCAACCATGTATTATCCCCATCCCCTTTCTGCTTTTCGCATTCATGCAGACTCCCAAACTATAGTAAGAAGTTCCTATTTGCATGACTTTCAACAACAGCACGCCATAGTGTTAAACAGGCATTTAAAACTATGGCAAGCATCGCAAAATTCTCACCATAACATCAAAAGAATCGCCATTTTTTCTATTCGTATGAATACAGCTTTAGCGGGAATAATTCATGGGCGGAAGGTTAATTTGTTGAAGCTTTTAGTTTCTTTTTTAGTATTAGGGATGGCGGGATGGTATCGATACTGGCAATACTCTCGCATCTGGGAGAGGGTCACAGCAAGATTAAAAGTCAGACTAATAAATAACATCAGTTAATTTCTAAGTTGATTACTAGAGTCAAACATCAGTATGAAATATCTCAAATCCAAAGCTTCCTATGTTTCTCTAGAAAATCAATTTCTAAGATTTTTTATGGTGGGAGGTTTTTGCGCTTTTCTAAATATAGTCATACTATATATTCTCACGGGCATATTAAATTTTCACTATCTCTTGTCTGTTTTAATTCAAACAGTTGTTGTTAACTATATAGGGTTTTATTTAAATAGGCGCTTTACTTTTAAAAAGACAAAAGGTAACTTTTGGGAAGGATTAGTAAAGTATTATACTGTAATGATCTCAAGTTTTTTAATGGTTTCTAGCTTGATGTATTTATTGGTGGATATTTTTCGTGTTTGGTATTTATATGCATTTATTTTGATTACTATTATGATGATGATTTTTAATTTTTTATCTCATCAGAAATGGACTTTTAAAAAGTAAATTTATCCCATTTTGTTACTAAATAACTGGGCATAATTAAAAGTCCAAAACCTGTAGCGTGCGCTACAGGTTTTGGACTTTTATATTTAATTGTGCCTAGCTACTCTCAATTCTTAATTTGGAGATCGGCTTGCAAAAAATCCACGAACTGCTGGGCGGTACGCCCCGATTGACCGTTGTGGCGAGTAGCCCATTGCAAAGCGCGAAAATCGAGATCCTCATTCATTAAATTAATCCCCGCACGTTTTGCAAGATGATGCACGATTTTAAGATAAATTTCTTGATCGGCTTGCAAAAAGGTTAAAGTTAACCCAAAGCGATCGCTGAGGGATAGTTTTTCTTGCATGGTGTCCCAAGGATTGACCTCTTTGCTATTGCTCAGATCTCTCAGGCTAGGGCGATCGCTAAAGTATTCACGTAACAGATGACGACGGTTAGAGGTGGCGTAAACCAACAGATTACTGGGTTGGGACGAGAGATTACCCTCTAGCACGACCTTAAGAGCCTTGTAGTCTTCACTTTCTTCTTCAAAGGATAGGTCATCGACAAAAATGATAAATTTCTGGGGAGACTGTCGCACTATATCAGCAATGATTGGTAAGTCCTTAAGGTCGTTTTTCGTCACCTCAATTATGCGTAATCCGCGATCTCGATAGGCATACATTAGCGACTTCACCATGGAAGACTTGCCCGTACCGCGACTGCCATAGAGCAGCACATGTAAAGCGGGATAACCCGACAAAAAAGCTTCAGTATTTTTGTAAAGGGTTTGTCGCTGTGTTTCATAGCCGATGAGATCGGATAACTGCACCAGATCGGGATGGGGGATTCCTTGTAAATGACCCTTGCGCCAACGGAAAGCATCGTAATCGGTAAATATGCCTGTGCCCGATTGTTGGTAATAATTGGCTAATTCAGGTAACAGTTGCGTCCAATCATCGGCTGTTTGAAACTTCAGAATTAGCGATCGCTTAATTTCGGGAAGCTTTGACATATTACTTTCAGTCAATTGCCAAGTGACGAGGCGATCGCCTAAAGCATCAATCCAATCGACGAGTTTATCCCCACCCCAGAGACTCAGCTCTTCTAAAATTTTGAGGTCATGCTTTGCCGCCGCAACTAAAGCAATGGATAAGCGATCGAAGGGAGTAGTCTGCGATTGTCTACTAAAGGGGTTATCGGAGGTTAGGATTTGCAAAATTACGTAGTCTCGCCAGTTATAGCCCGTAGCCGCAATGGCTCTAAACCACTTGCCATAGGCAAATAAATAACTAAGATGGCGCGAACTATTTTCATGACCGTCCAAAGCGAAGTTGGCAAGGCTATGTAATAGTTTGACATAGCTTTCCCATACTTCCTGCTCTAATATATTTTGGTACAGCAGCAATGAGGCAATTTTTACCTGCTTTCTATAGATTGATTGGCGGGTTTCTTCAAGCATAGTAGCCACGTTAAAATTGTGAGGTTTCTGCCTCACAAATAATCTTTAAACCCTTCCCATGTTATCCCCTGTTGGATATAGTTAGGCTGATTTGGTCGGTAAGGTGCTGTGAGGCGATCGATAGTTAAAATTTCGGCGCGATCGGAAATTACGGGGACATCGGGATCGAAAGCTGTCGATCTCATTAATGAGCTAGAAAAACCCTTAAAAATCATCACTTCATCAAGTTCTTCTCCGAGTTTTAGTTTTACTAGCAATACCTCTTGAGGGTGCTTAGCACTATAGTTTTCCAGTTGCTGACCTTGATTTAGAGACATAAATTTAGAGATAAATTTAGAGACAAATTTAGAGACATAATTTTTAAAATGTAATTTTGGATCAGTAATTTTGGATCAATTAAGTAGCTAGGCAAACCTAGAAGAGCGTACCGCCCGCGTAGCGGGCGGTACGCTCTCTGGTTTTGTTTTTTAATTATGCCTAGCTACCTATGCTTGGAACTTAGGCTGAAATCATGGTGTCAACATAGTGACATACCCGGCACTTATTTTTTTCTGTAAACAAAAAAATAGAGTATGGGCTTCCTCTTTCACTGGGAGAGCCTTGTTAGAGCCATCTCTAATCTGGACTTATCCTCCCTCCGCAGGTTTTACTCACTCCGTAGTGGTACTAACTGGCAAGATAGTTTCCTATCTTCGAGGCAGACTCCCTGTGTC
>NZ_LIRE01000185.1 GCF_001402795.1 Pseudanabaena sp. 'Roaring Creek' | reverse complement strand
TTTTAATTATGTCCAGCTACTTAGATTCGCTAGATCAATTCCTGCAAGCCAGTAGTTTCTAAAGATTACTCCTCAACTTGCTTCCCATTCACAAACACAAACTCAGTAATTTAAACCTTTTACCAGCACATTATCAGCAAAAGTCATGGCTCGACAACTCAAAAACATTGCACCGCATGGTGGTCAGTTAATTAATCGCCTCGCCTCAGAAGCCCAAAAAGAAGTTTTTTATAGCAAAGCTGACCACTTGCCATGCGTGCAACTGACTGAGCGATCGCTGTCCGACCTTGAGCTAATTGCGATCGGCGGCTTTAGCCCCCTCACTGGCTTCTTGGGGAAGGCTGACTATGAATCCGTCGTCTTAAATATGCGCTTGGCGAATGGATTACCTTGGTCGATTCCGATTACCTTGCCTGTTACTAGTGAATTAGCCGATAGCCTCAATATTGGTAGTCTAGTTCGCCTCAACGATCCGAATGGCGTATTTATAGGCGTATTAGAACTAAGCGAAAAATATAAGTACGACAAACTGAAAGAAGCCCTCCATGTCTATCGTACTAATGAAGATCGGCACCCAGGGGTTAAGGTCGTCTATGGTCAAGGTGATGTATATCTAGCAGGTGATGTATGGCTGTTAGAGCGTCGTCCGCACCCACTTTTTCCTACCTATCAAATCGATCCTGTCGATTCTCGCGAATTATTTATTCAAAAAGGTTGGCGAACAATTGTTGGCTTCCAAACCCGCAACCCAATCCACCGTGCCCATGAATATATTCAGAAATGTGCTTTGGAAATAGTCGATGGGTTGTTCCTCCATCCTCTGGTTGGTGCGACTAAGAGCGATGACGTGCCTGCGGATGTGCGGATGCGTTGCTACGAAATCATGCTAGAGCATTATTTCCCCCTAGATCGCGTCACCTTAGCGATTAATCCCGCTGCCATGCGCTATGCAGGGCCTCGCGAAGCAATTTTCCATGCTTTAATTCGCAAAAACTATGGTTGCACCCATTTCATCGTCGGACGCGATCATGCTGGAGTCGGTGACTATTACGGAACCTACGATGCTCAACATATTTTCTATGAGTTTGAGGATGGCGAACTGGGAATTATTCCTTTAATGTTTGAACATGCTTTTTATTGCAAACGCACCCAAGGTATGGCGACAACAAAGACTAGTGCTAGTCTCCCCGAAGAAAGGGTACATCTATCGGGTACCAAGGTTCGCGAGATGCTTCGCCGTGGGGAATGTCCACCTCCTGAGTTCTCTCGTCCTGAAGTGGCTGCCGAGCTAGCCAAAACCATGCATAAAATGGCGATCGAGGAAGCTGCTACGGGCTTTGAAATATAAACATTAAAGAAGAGCCGCAAAGCGGCTCTTCTTTAATGTTTATATTTCAATTTACGAAAGTGTGACAACACTTTTGTGAATTAAAAACTAAACCTAGCAAGAGTTCTCAAGTTAAGAAATGGCGTAGCCATTTCTTAACTTGAAATCAAGTCTTTAGTCTCAATTACTTAATTCTCAATCATGCAATACGTTTTGATTATCCATGAAGTCGCCGACTATCCAGCTTGGAAGCAGGTTTTTGACGATGCGGCGGATATTCGTAAAGAAGCGGGCGAACGCTCCTATCAGGTTCTCAAATATGAAAAGGAGCCTAATAAAATTGTCCATTTCTCAGCATGGACGGCGATCGCTGATGCGAAAAAGTTTTTTGAGTCGCCTCAACTAATTAAAATCAGAGCCGAAGCAGGGGTCAAATCTCCAGACTTTATCTACCTAGAGCAGCTCGAGTCGGGGATTCTCTGATTTTCTAATTTCAAGCTTTTTAGGAGTTGTTTTAAACGCGAGAAAATCACAGGTTTAACAAGCTTCTCACTCGAATTCTTGCATGGCTAACTTAGGAAATAGAATTACAAAAAACCACATCCATGCCGTTATGGGGATCGCTACCAAAACCGACAGCCAAATTATTTTAAATAATAACCAACTGGCGCTAATAATCGAGAATCCAGTCAGAATAATTGACCAAGGTTGACACCACCAAGGTTTATGATTCCAAACACTATCGGGTTTTTCTAAGGTCATTTTTTGATTTTCCATTGATTAATACCAATTCACGAAAGTGTGACAACACTTTCGTGAATTAACACCAAGTTAAGAGGTCGTGCGAAGCACGACCTCTTTATATTTTACATGCGTTCTAAAACGCGGATACCGAGAAGACTTAAACCCAGCTTAAGAGTTTTGGCGGTGATATCGCAGAGACTCAGGCGCGAGATTCTTTCTGACTCTTCAGCTTGCAATACGGGACATTGCTCGAAGAATTGATTGAACTTTTGACTGAGTTCAAATAGATATTGACAAAGACGATTGGGGAAAAGCTCTTCGGCAACAGCATCGATCGCTTCCGCAAATTGCAATAGGTGCTTGGCTAAGACAATCTCAGGATCTTGGGTGAGATGGATCGCCGCATCTAAACTGGCAAAATCGATCTCGCCTTTACGCCCGATTCCCTGTACCCGCACATAGGCATAGAGCATATAGGGCGCTGTGTTGCCCTGTAGGGCTAACATCTTATCGAAACTAAAAATATAGTTGCTGGTGCGATTTTGGGAAAGGTCGGCGTACTTCACCGCCCCAAGTCCGACAGCTTCAGCAACATCTTGTTTGAATTCATCAGATGCATCGGGATTGCGGGTTTCGATATCGGTACGCGCACGCACAACTGCCTCTTCGAGGAGACTCTTGAGGGCGATCGTATCGCCCGATCGCGTTTTAAATTTCTTGCCATCTTCACCCATCACTAACCCAAAGGGAACATGGGTAGTCTGCACGGTTTCAGGAATCCAATTTGCACGCTTCGCAACTTGAAAAACTTGGGCAAAATGTCCCGCTTGCCCAATATCAGTTACGTAAATAATCCTTGTGGCTTTGTCTTCGTTAATGCGATAGCGTAGGGCGGCGAGGTCAGTGGTCGCGTAGTTATAGCCACCATCGGTCTTCTGAATAATTAGAGGTAAGGGCTGACCGTCTTTATTACTAAATCCTTCTAGAAAGACACATAAAGCGCCTTGATCTTCTTGGAGCAATCCAGTTTCGCGGAGGTCAGTAACGACATCGGCTAAGAATGCATTATAAAAAGATTCGCCACGTTCCTCTAATTGAATATTGAGGGTGTCATAGATCTTTTGGAACTCGCGGCGTGACTGTTCGCAGAGCAGTTGCCATGCTAGTTTAGCTTCAGCCCCTCCCGCTTGCAACTCCACCACCGCCGCGCGGGAAGTTTCTTTAAATTCTGCATCTTCATCAAAGCGTTTTTTGGCGGCGCGATAGAGTTCTACTAAGTCACCGATCGCAATCGCATCGGCTTTAGTCAGCGCATCGGGATAGACTTCGCGCAGGTAGGTAATCAACATTCCAAATTGCGTTCCCCAGTCGCCAACATGGTTGAGGCGCAGGACTTCATGTCCTTGAAATTCTAAAATTCTGGCAATACTGTCGCCGATAATCGTCGATCGCAAATGTCCAACATGCATCTCCTTCGCAATATTTGGGCTGGAAAAATCGACGATTACGCGATCGGGTTTATCGACCTTGGCGATCGCGAGGCGATCGCTTTTTTGCATTTTTGCTAATTGGGTTTCTATGTAACTAAGTTTCAGCTTTAAGTTAATAAATCCCGCTCCTGCGATCGTCGGAGGCTCAAATATATCGTCAACCTGTAAATTTGCAATTATCTGCGCTGCTACATCTTGGGGCTTTTGTTTGAGCTTTTTGGTTAAACCTAGGGCGGCATTGCATTGATAATCGCCAAATTTCGCATCCTTGGATGGGGCGACAGCAGGATCGTAGTTGTCGTATGCCGTACCAAAGGCTGCGGCGATCGCCTGAGAGCAACGGATCTTTAAATCGGATAAAACGGAGGTAGTCATGGGTTAGTTGTCGCTTTTTTGCCTAGGAAGATCAATATAGCGTTTTTTAAGATCTCTGGACTGAAAACCCATTTTAGAGTGGCGGCGCTTTGCGCCGCTACTCTTAAAATGGGTTTTAGATTTTAATTATGCCTAGCTACTTGTTACAGCGCATTGCGCTCAAACCCAAACCAAGGTAATTTTTGAAAGCGTTGCATCGCAACGCTTTCAAAAATTTCTTTGTGGTTCGTTTGATCGATAATTGCTGTAATTAAAGTACCTGTGGCTTCGACTTCGCTCAGCCAACGTTAGCTGAGCGAAGTCGAAACTAACATTGGCTGAGCGGGTCATTTTTTATCCGCAAGAGGCTTACTTGACTATAGTTATACATACCCCATTAAATCTCGAAGGAGAGGGGAACTCTAAAAGCAATTTTGACTTCTAAGTTTTCAAGATTCAAAATGCATAGACTGGATTACTATAGCGGTAAAAAATCCCATGAAAAACTTTAGGTTTAAGGCTTTCAGTCAAATTTTTAAGCAAGTATGTTTGGGCATTGGGGGCGCGGCGATCGCGCAATTATCTCTATTGGCAAATCCTAGTTTTGCCGCACCAAACTATATTACTCTCAAGGTTTATCCTGCGGATTTAAGAGAACCATCACCAATTTGTCCATCCGAAGTTACTTTAATTCAAGCATCGCGTCCCTATTATGAAGGTGGCTACACTCTAGATGGTTCCGCTTCCCTTAGCTGGCTCGCTCAACCATTCACATTGGAAAAAAGCGATGAATTCAGCGCGACATGGGTTGCAAAACTCCAAAACAAATATCGCAATTGCAAGGCAACAGCAGGGATCACTAGAGTCAATAACGAACCTTTTGAAGGTAATTCCTATTTGAGAATGCGTTTTGTCAATAATAAGGTCTATCTCATTCTGGATATGACGGGGAAGACTGATGTTAATGGATTTACGCCTGTGATTGTGAAAAAAGATGTCAAAGATGGCAATCCCATTTGGTCTTGGGCAGGTACGGATTAACTTCCATGTCATCTATAGCTAGGAAATCAAACCCAATAGAGAATTGTGGCGCTTCGCGCCGCAACTCTCTATTGGGTTTGATTTTTGCCATAACATTACTGACTTCAGATCTCCAATCTTTTCCGAAAGGCTGGCAATGCTTCTGGTCTTTCACCTCTTTAGAGGCTAACGAATTTAGAGGCTAACGAAGTAATTCTTGAAAACGCGCTTCACTACGAATATTGTCAAAATCTTTATCATTGTTTGCCAATTGACGATAATACTCTGGAGAAATCTGAATTGCTTTTTGAAGATTCAATATTGCAAGTTCCAAGTCGTTCTGCAACGAGTAACAACAAGCCTTGTTATAGTAAGCATCAGCATTATTTGGATTGAGGCGGATAACTTCGCTGAAGTCGGCGATCGCTCCTTGTTTATCTCCTAAATCATACCTCGCATACCCACGCTCGTAATAAGCATAATCATCATCTGGATTGAGGCGGATGGTGGCGCTGTAGTCAGCACTCGCTCCTTGTTTATCTCCCAGATCATACTTCGCTAACCCGCGATTGTAATAAGCATAAGCATCATTTGGATTAAAACGGATGGCGGAACTGTAGTCGGTGATCGCTCCTTGTTTATCTCCCAAATCATATTTCGCAATTCCACGATTGGTGTAAGCATCAGCATATTTAGGTTCGAGGCGAATAGCTGAACTATAGTCAGCGATCGCTCCTAGTTTGTCTTCCAAATCATACTTTGCTAACCCGCGATCGTAGTAAGCATCTACATACTTAGGATTGAGACTAATAGCCGAACTATAATCGGCGATCGCTCCTTGTATATCTCCTAAATCATACTTTGCTAACCCTCGATCATAGTAAGCATCAACATACTTAGGATTGAGGCGAATAGCTGAACTATAGTCAGCGATCGCTCCTTGTATATCTCCTAAATCAGCCTTCGCATACCCGCGATAGAAGTAAGCCAGAGATTCACTAGGATTAATTCTGATGGCTTCGTTGTAGTCAGCGATCGCTTCTTGTTTTTTGCCTAAATCAGATTTCGCATACCCGCGTTGGATATAAGTATCAGCATCATTAGGATTAATTCTGATGGCTTCGTCGTAGTCAGCGATCGCTTCTTGCATCTCTCCTAAATCAGACTTCGCTAACCCACGATTATAATAAGCAGGAGCATAGTTAGGATTGAGGCGGATGGCGGCGCTGTAGTCGGCGATCGCTCCTAGATAATCTTTCTTTGCATACTTGGCGTACCCCTGTATGAGCAAAGCTTCAGCATTATTAGATTGTGAAATAGGATTAGAAAGACGGGGAGTGACATAATGTGCAGGTTCAGAATTCTGACCGAAGGATGCGGAGCTAAGCAACAAACTTGCAGACAGAAGACTTAAGACATAATGATTAATCAGTACCATTTGATTTATATCCTTAAACCCTAGGTAATATCTTATAGCAATTAAGGTTTGCTTAGGATCTAAAGTCCCAAAGATGATTAGCACTTCGCGCTGACATTCATCTTTGGAATTATGATTAGCGGCTTGTGGTTTTCATTTTACCGTAGGCAAAATGAAAAATCGAAACCCTTGTTAGGATTGTTTTTGTTTTCAAAATGAGTACGCACTCATTTGAAGATTGCAATAGTATTAAGTAGCTAGGCATAATTAAAAACCTATCTTGAGTAGTCTATTCCATCATGAAATGTAAATCCGTCAAACCTTTTATAGGAGAAGATTTCAAGCGATTTCAAAATCCTTAACCTACTTTTCGTTCCAATGTTACTCACCTCCCGAAGACAGTAAAATCATCGATACATTTGGCATTAACTAAAAGTGCTAAAATAGCACTTTTAGTTCTAGATACAGACCTTCAGGTATAGGTTTTAGATATCAGTACGGAATTCTATGTCAACAACTCAGATCCGCTCAAAACATCTGCAAAAAAGTTTAGCGATCCCTTCTGCTGGTGGAGCGGTTTTGCAGGGGTCGGTGAGCCATAACACAGACAGAAATTTAGAAAAATTCGATAATGTCTGTGTTGTAATTTTTGATATCGATTACAGTACTCGATTGTTCCATATTGAGATTCAGTAGCTACTTCTTTAATGTCAGTCGAAAATCAAGTTTCCCAAAACTCCTAGTGTGAGCATCCCTAGCCAGTCGGTTAAGGCTGCTTTTTGCTATTTTAGATTTGCGAAAAGGGCTATTGAGATCCGATAGAATAGAAATCTTCAACAACCGCAAAAAAACTCTTGTCTAAACCGAGGGGAGTTTTTCTGTATCATTCTACTAATCTATTTAGGAAAAGGTAATGAATCGAATTGCTATTTTAGGAATTGGAGCGATGGGATCTCGCATGGTAAAGAAGTTGTTGGAGGCAAAATATGAGGTTGTTGTATATAGTCGCTCGGCAGATAAGGCAAAACCTTTAATCGAACTGGGCGCAACCTATGCGCCAACACCGAGAGAAGCGTCTGAACGGGCAAATGTAATCATTAGTATGGTTACTGATGACGAAGCATCACGAGAAATCTGGCTTAACCAAGATACGGGAGCTTTACTAGGACTCAAACCCGACGCGATCGCCATTGAATCGAGTACCTTAACTGTGGCATGGACATTAGAACTAGCTAAAGAGATCGAGAGATGCGGTGCCGCATTTCTCGACGCTCCCGTAGTTGGCTCCCGCATACAGGTAGAAACTGGCAAACTCATTTATTTAGTAGGAGGCAAAGCCGAATACTTAAGCCGAGTGCGAGATATTTTACTTAGCATCAGTTCAACTGTTCACCATGTTGGTGGGATCGGTCAGGGCATGACCGTGAAACTAGCGGTTAATGCTCTCCTTGGCATTCAAGTTGCTGCTTTAGCTGAAGTAATCGGGATGTTGACTAAGAACGGTATGACAGGACAAGAGGCAATGTTCTGTCTCAGTGAATTACCTGTAATAAGTCCTGCGGCTAGAACGGCTGGGGGGCTGATGGTTGAAAACAATCATGCCGTGAATTTTGCTTTGGAATTAATGGAGAAAGATTTGCGCTACTTTACGGAAACCGCAATGGCAGTGAATGCCGTAACCCCGATCGCAAATACCATGCACGATCTTTATCAAGAAGCGATCTCGCGGGGATACGGAAAGGATAACTTTACGGGGATTCTGCGGATGTTTATCTGATTAACGGGATTAGAACAAGCCAACTTAGTTATTGTTAAGTTAAGAAACATGAGAAAAGTATATGGGAACTAATCAATTAGATCTAACCAATGAGCGTGAAATAGAAGTCAATAAAATTATCTCGTCAATGCTGGATCGTGACGACTATGAAGATGACTTTATTAAATGGATTAGCACTCAAAAAGATGCAAAATTGATTGAAGATTATTTTGTAGGTATTTGTGGAGTAATCGCTATAACTCCTGAGGATGAGTTACCTAAACGTAGCGATAATTAAGCACAAAAAAGAAAGCTCTCTCTTATAGATAAAATTTTAGGCAAAGACACATCGCTCCCACTCATTATCAAACGACAATGGCGATTCGCCAAATCTACATCTGGATGAGCGTCTAGCTGCCTCATCAATAGCTGTCATCTGGTAAACGACAGCATATTTAAACCCAAAGTTGATCGTTATCGCCCCGCCAATTGCCGAGTCATTTAATACATGAAAAAACAACTCACAAGAACTTATTAGAGATGAGATTGCGGACTTGTGTCCCTTAAGTGCACGAATCGTTGTCGTACCCCATAAAAGTATGTAATATAATGTAAAGAATTAAACTGTTTTTGTATTTTTCTACTTAATCTCACGAACTTTCAGCTTCATAACCTACCAAATTTAAACTCAGGTAAATTGACTTAACAGACAATGTCAAAAATCCAAGATCTTACTGATATCAAATGGACACAGGATACTATATGTCTTTATGAACGTGCCATAAATGCGACTAATTGTGGCGTTGTCATCTGTGATGCGTCCCTACCAGATACTCCGATTATTTACTGCAATCCCGCCTTTGAGAAAATCACTGGTTACCTTCAAGTGGAGACTATTGGTTATAACTGTCGTTTTTTACAAGGTATAGATACTGATTCAGCCGCATTAAATTATTTACGGGCTTCCATTCTTAACGAGAGGGAATGTCAAGTTATCCTAAAAAATTATCGCAAGGATGGTACTACTTTTTGGAATGAACTTTATGTTTCTCCGTTGCGCGATGAAGAGGGTTTAGTTACTCACTTTATTGGTATCCAAACAGATATTTCCTCTCGCATAATGGCAGATGAAATTATCCATCAAAAAGTAGAACATGAAAAGTTGATCAATGCCATTTCTAACAAGATTCGCCGATCATTAGAACTATCAGAGATTCTCAATAATACAGTTCAGGAAGTTCGTCAGTTTCTACAAACAGATCGGGTGGCAATCTATAAATTTGCTGCAGATATGAGCGGTATGATTGTTTCTGAATCTGTATTACCTGGCTGGACAGTTTCATTCCAAGCCAATGTAGAAGATACTTGTTTTCAGGGTGGAGCAAAGATAGACTATGTAAAGGGGAAGAAGCGGGCGATTAATGATATTTATAACGCTGGATTGAGTGAATGTCATATCAAACTCTTGGAACAATTTGAAGTTAAAGCCAATTTAGTTGTACCAATTATTACCAAAAACCACCCTTCTGAAGGTAATGTATTTGACCACTTCAATCAACATGAAGAACTGGGGTCTCGTCTATGGGGATTGTTAATTGCTCACCAATGTTCTGGCACTCGTAACTGGCTAGAATCTGAATTAAATTTACTCGATAAACTAAGCGGACAAATTGCGATCGCGATTTACCAGTCCGATTTATATCAGCGTGTACAAATCGAACTGCAAGAGAGACGTCAAACCGAAATTGCTTTGCGTAAATCAGAAGCTAAAACTAGTGAACAAGCAGAAAAACTTGCCCAAGCTCTAGAAAAACTGAAGCAAACTCAGTTGCAATTGATTCAAACTGAGAAAATGTCTAGCCTTGGACAATTAGTGGCAGGGATTGCCCATGAAATTAATAATCCAGTGAGTTTTATTCATGGCAATATCAGCTATGCCCAAGAATATATTCAACATTTGCTGCATTTGCTAGGGCTTTATCAAAAGCATTATCCACAGCCTGTTGCTTCCATCCAATCCGAATTAGAAGAAATAGATTTAAATTATGTAATTGCCGACCTTGATAAAGTTTTAAGTTCTATAGTAGTGGGTACCGATCGGATTCGGAAAATCATCCTATCATTGCGGAACTTTGCACGATTAGATGAAGCCGAAGTTAAACAAGTAGATATTCATGAAGGCATTGATAGCACTTTGCTAATTTTGCAACATCGTATTAGATCTGTAGGGAAGAACTCACTAGATATTGAAGTAATCAAAGAACAAGGTAACTTGCCCTTGATAGAGTGTTATCCTAGCCAACTCAATCAGGTATTTATGAACCTTCTTAGTAACGCCATTGATGCTCTTGAAGAATTTACACTGAGAAATTTGTCTAAGGTTGATCTAACTTATGTACCTACGATTTTAATCCACACTAGCATAACTGCGAATAATACGGTACGAGTGCAGATCACTGATAACGCTGGTGGTATTCCAGAATCAGTACAATCACGAATATTCGATCCATTTTTTACAACTAAACCCATTGGTAAAGGTATAGGATTAGGACTATCGATTAGCTATCAAATTGTTGTTAAAAGACATAACGGTACAATTAACTGTATTTCTAAACTGGGGGAGGGCACGACATTTTCAATAGAGATTCCCATAAAGTAAAATTTCCTTACGCTGGTTTCTTTTCGCCTTCACTCATATACAGTGCCTCTACCTAGTCCACCGAGTTGTGGGTGAAATTAAAAGCTTAGTTTGAACTAGATACATCTGCTGTATTGATGGTGGAATCCTTGTATATTTCTGCTACCCAGCACCTAGAAGAGCCGATCGCTGAATATAATATCTCCAACAAGTATCAAACGACAGTGACATTGGCGAGCGGTGACAGCGATCGATGGCGTTGTTGCATAAAAAGGGGATTAGAAGGTAAACTGTGTATTAAGTCGGAGAAAAGCCTCAAAGAGATGCCACAGAAATATGAGATCCGCAACTGGTCAGAGTATAACGCAGGGCTAAAACAAAGAGGAAGCCTGACCTTTTGGATGAGCGAAGAAGTAATCAAAGGATGGTTAAATTAAACATTAAGTGGCAAACGGGGCGCTTCAAATGATTACAGCGATATAGCGATCGCGCCATTTATTACAGTAAAAGCAGTATATCGGCAAGCAGGAAGACAAACACAAGGATTGTTAGAGTCACTATTTGCCTTGATGGGGATAGATTTACCAGTGCCAAACCACTGCACCGTATCAAGACGGACAGCCAGATTAAGTGTGACCTTACCAGTAATCCTCAAACAGGGAGCAGTGCATGTATAGCCGCCGCCAACTGTATCAGGACTAAGACCCCAAAGAGAGTTGCCACGCTCCGCGCGGCAACTCTCTTTGGGGTCTTGATTTTGTCCTAAAATGTGCGGCTCTCAATCGCATGATTCAACTTGCTAAACCTGTCTCCTGTTCTGTTGTTCGTTAATTGTCTATCCTAAGATCCCTCATCTTTTGGCTTCTTTTTATTCGTGCAACAAAGCCTATTAGGTATCTTGATTATCTCTCTGTATACATCCCAGACTTTACATATCTCACTTTACACCCTCCTCTTCTTGTTCTTAGGAAGGATTATAAACGTTTTTTTTCTTTTTCTGCTTTTGCTCGTACATTAACCGATCTCCCTCAGCTAAAAGATCGTTAATCGATTGATGTCGGATAGAATCGAACGCAACGATACCAACACTACAAATAATTTGGTAACCACGATTGGATTTTTGATTAAACTCTTCTAGCGATCGCTCCAGTCGCTCCAAAACTAGTTGCGTTTCCTCTCGATCGACATTAGACAATAAGGCAACAAATTCATCCCCTCCCAATCTGCCCACTACATCCGACTCCCGAAAGGATTCTTTTAAAATCATACTAAAATCGATTAAAGCTCGATCTCCCTCTGCATGTCCATAGCGATCGTTGATTTCTTTAAATAAATCCAGATCAAGAAAGAATAGAGAAGCAGGCTTATTTTCCCGTTTGCATAATTTGAGAGAATATTGAGATAGCGCGACAAAACCTCGCCGATTGGATATTTGGGTTAGCTCGTCAATGGTTGCCAATTGCAATGCCGCCAATTCTTGTACAGCCATCTGTCCGAGATCCCGCAACAAATTTCGATCCTCTTCGTTAAGTATGCGCGGACATCGATCAATCAAGCAGAGTGTACCTAACTTTATGCCCTTAGATATAATCAATGGAACTCCTGCATAAAAGCGAATTTTCGGCTCATCAATTACATAGGGATTATCGTAAAATCTATCGTCTAGCAAAGCATCTGCAACTATAAAAATTTCATCCCCTAAAATAGCGTGACCACAAAAGGATATATCGCGAAATTGAGGCATTTGGGAAGGTTCTATACCTTGAGCCGATTTAAACCATTGGCACTTAAGATCGACCAAACTTATCAAGACAATAGGTACACCAAATAATCGCTTTGCTATTCTAGTAATTCGATCGAAACGTTCTTCTGGCTCGGTATCAAGAATATTTAGCGATCGCAATATTTCTATGCGGACATCTTCATTTTCTGGGTATTCAGGTACTTTCATAGATAAATGCTAAAAAATAATAATACGTAAAACAAGATCTTTATGGATGCATGATATCAAAACCAATTCTACTAAGTAGTTCGGCATAATTAAACCCCAAAGCCAGAGGGCGTACTACGCGCTACGCGGGCGGTATGCTCCTCTGGGTTTTAAGTTTACTTATGCTTAGCTACTTACAGCAATTATCGATCAAACGAACCACAAGAAGATTTTTGAAAGCTTTGCGAAGCAAAGCTTTCAAAAATCTTCTTGGTTTGGGTTTGAGCGCAAAGCGCTGTAAAAGGACTGTTGTCTAAAAAGAGTTAAAAAAGGGCTGTAAGTTTTAATCAGGCAATTGTAGTCTAATATTAAGAATCTAGAATAGCGTAATGCCCGTGTTGTGGGCATTACGCTATTCTAGATTCTTAAATTATGCTGAACTACTTGGACATGGAAAGTAACACAATTACACCTAGCCAGAAAGTGACTACTGACAGCACTGCAATAAAAGTATGGGGTGAAGAAGTCCATACATTACAGATGAGAAGGATAGTTCCTTATGGTTCTGCCGATCCTTCTGGTAGGTAATTTTGAGTAAGCCTAGTAGCCAAATTGAGAGATGCACAAGGTGCGTCTCTCAATTTTTGTCTGAACTTTAGGACGATCGCCAATATCAAATTTCATCGGGATTTATTCCAAGTGACTTTAAATAAGCTACTAATTTTTCCTTGTGTTGGCGTTCTTGTAGCATTTGTTGGCGTTCTTGTTCAGCGATCATCTCAGCATTTACAGCACGTTCTTCAGCATTCTCAGCACGTTCTTCAGCAGTCGGATATCGCACGCTATTGCGATCATACCAATAAACCCACTCTCGCTCCCAATTACCACGATTACTAAGTTCACAGCCAATACCTAGATCGATTTCTGGCATCCATACCATTTTTCCACCTTCCTGCAAAAGTGAAACCGATGGAATAAGTTCGTACTTGCCATTTATTAACTTGTAGACTTCTAAAGATTGATGTTTTTTGTAAATCCCTCTTCTTCCACTCAAGGCATTGTAGACAACATAGTAGAGAATTCCTAAATCTTGATATTGCAAGAGTTTGCGATCATATTCGCCATTATACTTTTTAGAGATGACTTCGAGCGCAAGAATTGGTAGTACTTTTTCCTGCCATAGCACATAACTTAATCTTCCACCTTCATTAGTCAGTCTCTCTACGCCAAGAGCTAAAAAAGCATCGGGAACAATTGCTTTAGATTTTTCAGGTTCCTCAATATTTGGCTCGTAATAGAAACACATATCTACACCCCAAAACCAATCTTGGCGATCACCCCAAATTAATCGCAGCAAATTTAGGAGAACATTAGGAATATCATTTTGGAGTTCATTATCCACAGGCGTTTCGTCGGAATCTGGTAGGTCTTCCGCAGTGGGTAGATGGCGGTGTTCGTAAGGTATTGTAATCATAACTTTTTGGTATGTTATGTTAGCTTTATTCTGCCATAAGTATAGCAAAACATAAAAAGTGAATGAATGCGATCGCATTCATTCACTTTTACCCAGTCATATAGCTGCCGCCAACTGTATCAGGACATAAAACCCCAAAGAGAGTTGCCGC
>NZ_LIRE01000184.1 GCF_001402795.1 Pseudanabaena sp. 'Roaring Creek' | reverse complement strand
AAAGATCATTCTCCTGAAAATATGGCTGTCTTGCGACACTTTGCTCTTAATCTCTTAAGTCGCGATAAGTCTTCTAAGTTCAGTATGCGGGCGAAACGTAATAAGGCGGCTTGGGATCTGGCTTATCTAAACCATCTCCTTTCCCTTTGATTTTTTATGCGGTTGCCCTGCCTTACTATCTTCTTCACAAACATGCAGGCGATGTCTATTCTCGTAAATATAAACTAACTTCTCATCGTTAAAATTTACTTTACTTATATCTTTGCCAACCCTTTTTGATGTTCTATCAGTATCAGTCGAATTATTAGATATTGAATTAGATATAAAATTTAAGCTAGGAATATGTTGAATAGATAAACAAGTAACTATAGAAGTAAAAACTTTTAATATTAGCAATGTGTTTAACATTCTTTAAGCCTTTAATACGTTTAATACTGGTAGATTATTTAATTCCTTATAATTGGGACTTTACTTGTATATTCAAAATTATTTCTAATTTTATTAATTGGCGCGATAAAAATATATGGAATAATTTTTGCGTCAATTATTACCCCTTTATTGGGGAAATCATCTTCATTGAAACTATAACTAGATTTCTCTAGATTTAATGCTAATAGAGTTGTTAAAGAAGTTTGTAACTTCTCCTTAGAAAGCCAAGTAAAGCCATACTTTTGTAAAACTTGGACATCTTTAATTTGTCCCAAACAAAATGTATAAATTAAGTAAACAAATACAATTGGATTTGACATTTTGATTAATCCTAAATACCGATTGTATGATTTCTATACAGTGCGATCATGATCGTGTAGAGTGCATTAATGAAGTGTAATTCACATTTAATGTCTTGGGGGCAAGGCAAACATACAAGCTTCAATATTTTATTGATATGCTACAAATGCTTTCTGCACGACTAAACGCTAATCCGTTGCGTTACATGTTATCAACGTACTTTACAAGATTAGCGATCGTACTTATGAGAGTGGCACGCTACGGATAAATATCCTCAGATTCTTGTACTAGTTCATATTGTTGAGTTTCTGTATTTATTCTCCTACGAATAGACAATTCAGTGTACTTTGTAAGCTTAAATTCATCATTTTCAAAAACATATTCTTCCTCATGACCTTTTCCATTTTTTACTGCACTAGCCCTCAAAGTTAAGGTCTCTGGATCAAAGTTTTTTGCTCCATATGGGAGACGATAAGACCATATCCTAAGTCCATTATTAAAATAAATAAGCGACCGCGCATAGATATATCCAATATCTATGCCATTATCTCTTATTGAATATAGCAAATAAACATCATTCTGCCCTCGTCCATAATAACCAATGGCATTACAAGCAAATTTTATAATATATTTTGTATCACTGATTTGATAAACTTGGGAATATTGCTCAGATTGACTTTTTGAAAAATATCTCTCTTCATTGCAAAGTTGAAAATTACTTCTATTCTTATATATATATTCTAATTTCTCATCTTTATATTTAGACTTTGTGTCTGCGCTAGCCATTCTTTCATTGATTCCGACAGGATTTTTAGCCACTGAAGTTCCTATAATAATAGAAGCTAAAAATTGAAAAAATAATGAGACTAACTGTTGTATTTCTATCATTACTCAAATTTAAACCTTAGAAGTATTCTGTATCAGTTTTCCGTTTAACGCATCGTAGTAATTAATAGCATTGCTTGCGATATTTTTGGCAATATCTAATTCTTTATTGATTATGCCGCCATTTTCATCAATATAGGAATTTACGATCTTACGAGCTTGTGTAAAATTATCTTTCGCATTTGAATCATTCGTGTTGTTCAAATATCCATTAAATGGCATGGATGAAGGATTTGGCGCTCTAAATAAATCTTTCTGCATTCCATATACTGTAATATCAGCAGCAAGATTCCTGTTTGTCGCTACTACGTCTGCACCATACGTCCATTTCCATGGGTTGTCACTACCGTTTTTATTAGTAACGGACAATAAATTGACTCCATATTGGTTTCCAAATTTATTTTGCATTGTTTGATACTGCTCCATACCAGTCAGTTGAACATATCCACGTCCTCTAAATTGATAAGTTCCATACGCTTCCTGAAAATAGTTATACTCATCCTTTGATCTAAAAGTTCCGTTTCCTTTTTCGTACAATGCAGGATGATCTTTAATTGAACCATAAAAATCCTGAATCCCAAACCAAGTTTCATGGCTTGCCGTCGCCATAATGTAGGCAATTTGGGCATTGTCAGTCACATCAAATTTTCTTGCGCTAACTAGTAGTCTTTCAATATTAGGCAGAGCATATTTAGCCACCGATTCAGCATTTGTAGCCACAAAATTTCCAAGGGGTGTCCCATCTGGGCTGTATGCCTCATTACTAAAATATTTAGTGTCTTTAAACGCAGCTACACCAGTCAACAACTTGGCTTTTTGCAATAATTGGACTTCACTAAGATAAGCTTGAAAACCAGCAACTATAGCCCCAAGTAATGCTCCAGATGGGTTAGTTAGCAAAGAAGACAAATAAAAGTAAATTGACTGAGATGAATAAATAGCTTGAGCAGTCTTTACGAGAATAGAACTGTACTGGTCATGGCACTGGTCAGCTAATGTGGGATGGATTCTTAAACATCCATTTCATGCCAATAAAAACGACGCAAATACGTCGATCATGATTTAGCTGACCAGTGCCGAAATTATGATCCTTGGGAATGCGGATTAGAGTTAAAAATATACATTTGGACAGGCGAAATATTTGAGCAAAGAATTTTGTACCAAACCAATAAATAGCTTCATTTCTTATAGCTGAATAACAAGTTAAACGACTATACATTTCTTGATTGCTGAAGCATAACAAATCATTGGAGCGAACTAAATTGTGATATTTTTGGTAACAGGCGAAAGATAATTTCAGCCGCTCAATTCAACCGTTATACCAAACCGATACGCCCGTTAAAATTATCTGTTTCTAGCCAAGATTAAGCACTCAAAAATGATTTGCTTCGTTGATGAGTTCCGTGAAGTTATTGGCATCGCAAAATTAAAAAATTGATAGGCGATCAGGAAATAACAAATCTACTTGGCTGTTTAGTTTCGAGAAGTTATTGGCGATCGCCGAGAGATCTCGACTTATCGTAATAGCGATCGCCTTCAGAAACCCTTTTAGCAGACGGATAAATGAGGCGATCGCACTTGACTTAAAGTATGACTCTGCGGTACATAAAGTGCAATTGCTTTAAAACTAACATCTCTACTAAGCTAATGTCATCAGAGCCAAATACTCGCCGAGAATCTATTGATGCTAATAAAGTCAATGCGGCAATTGAAGCATTGGCAAGTGGCAACATCGGCAATGCAGAGTCCCTTTTATTGGAAGTCATCGCGAATACACCATTAGAATACTCGAATTCAGAAGAAGATGACGAAGGAATCTCAATCAAGTTCTGGGATCAGACTGATTTCATCCATTACGTCACTTGGCAGAAAAAACAAGGTCTTCTAAACAAAAATATCTGTTGGATTGGCAACGCATACCCTCGTGCCCATTATTACATGGGCTTCCTCTGCGTAAAACGGAAGCAATTTGATCGTGCGATTGAATTTCTCAGCAAAGGGCAAAGTCTTGAACCAACCAATCCTAAGTTTGTATTCGAGATGGCGCTGGCATTAATGCAGTCAGGACGGAGGAAAGAATCCCTCGTCCTGTACGATCAAATAACTGAGATTACCCCATATGTTAGCCTGAACGATCTTGCAGTAGCTTGTCGTGGTCGGGGATTCGTGCTTATCGAAATGGGTAAGCTTGACAAAGCTGAAGTTGCCTTCAAATCTTCGCTTCAGATCGAACCGAACAATGATGTAGCATTGAATGAACTACAGTATATCAAACACTTGCGTCAAGGTGGCTCAACTACCTTCGCAGAGACAGTTCCATCAACCGTTTCAGATCTTTCACGTTGTTCTGTGTGTGGTCAAGAGTTCAATAATGGAACTGTTGTATCTCTCAACGGGATGCCGATCAGTATCTGCAAACAATGCGATCCAAAGCTAACAAAGAAATGGTGGCAGTTCTGGAAATGACGGCTCGGTTCAACATTTCAACATCGTTAGATTGATTTTCATGGATCGTTGCTTCACTTAAAGTTTCTTCACTTAAAAGTCAAACAAAATCGACAAAATAAAAATGATTGTTAAAAGTGATTGCATGGAACTCACTACTAGCGATCGCAAAGTTCAGAAATTGATAGGTGATGGGGTATAACACATCATTGGAGCAGATAAAAGCATGATATTTTAGTTGAAGCAAAAGTTTTTTGCCGATCTATTGAACCGTTAGATTGCGATGAAAAAGATATATGAGGCTTGGGAAAATGAAACAGATTGCAGTATCACTTTTTCCAATATTGAGAGTATAAGTGTACAGCGTGCTAAAGGTCTTCTCTCAGAGAATGCAAAGTTGCTGCATCGAATCAAAGCGGATACTTGGGAAGAGGCTATATCCGCGCATTATATTAAAATGGGTTGGAAACCGTACGTCCCTGTAGGTGAGCCTCAAGAATGTCCGAGAGAATGTGGCGCTAGCCTCTATCCTGAAGGAAGTGGCGAATGTCCAAATTGCGGGAGTGTCTGTTAAGTCAAATAGCGTAATCTAACAATTCATTATTGAAAGCTCGTAACGGCTTGAAGTTTATAAAATTATTGTGCTCTTAACATAACAATGGAAGAACTACGGCAGCCAAGTGCAATCTGCTCAAGTGCAATCTGCTAAATTAGAAAAGCTTCCTTGAACTGATGTCAAATTATGCGCTCATTAGCTAAAATTATTAGCCAACTATTAGTCCATCTTGCACAAAAATTTTACGCTTAGTTTGGGCGGCGATATCTGGCTCATGGGTGACGATGACAATTGTGATGTCTTGAGTATTGAGAATGCCAAACAAATTCATTACTTCCTGCGAAGTTTGGGAATCTAGCGCACCCGTTGGCTCATCGGCTAAAAGAAGCGCGGGTTGATTGACCAACGCACGGGCGATCGCCACTCGTTGTTGTTGTCCGCCAGAGAGTTGGTTGGGACGATTGGAGAGGCGATCGCCTAAACCCACTTTGACTAAGGCTTCTTCAGCACGCGATCGGCGTTCTTCTTTGGAAACTCCTGCATAGACCATTGGCAACATTACATTTTCTAGAGCCGTAGCTCGCGATAGGAGATTGAACTGTTGAAATACAAAGCCAATGCGTTGATTGCGAATATAGGCGAGATCGTCTTTGGCTAAAGTCGTGAGATTTTGTTCTTCGAGATAATATTCGCCCCCCGTAGGGCGATCGAGGCAGCCAATGATATTCATTAATGTGGATTTACCCGATCCCGATGCGCCCATAATCGAGACATATTCCCCCGAATTTATATGTAGATTAATTCCTTTAAGAATTGGTACATCGACTTCAGCCAGTCGATAACTTTTAGTGATATTTTCCATTGTAATCATCGTAAACTCTCCCTATTCACTTCGCAAAGCGGTAATTGGATCGAGTCTGGCGGCATTTCTAGCGGGAATTACTCCAGCAATTAACCCGACGGAAGTTGACAAACCGAACCCCAATAAGATCGAACTGGTAGAAATAATAAATGGGAACTTAAACGCAGTTGCCGCCGCAAAGGTAATTCCAACCCCGATCGCAATGCCAACCGAACCACCAACCACGGAAATAACCACCGACTCAGTCAGAAATTGACTCAAGATAGCATTGTCCGTTGCGCCTAAAGCTTTGCGAACACCGATTTCGCGAGTACGCTCGACTACGGAAACTAGCATGATATTGGCAATGCCGATGCCGCCGACGATCAGCGATATTCCTGCGATCGCCACCATCATCAGCGTAAACAGACTCAAAATTGTATTGAAGGTTTTGAGAATATCGGCTTGATTGGTAATCCGAAAATCATCATTGTCAGGAACATTAATGTTATGGCGCAACCGCAAAATATTGGTAACTTGAAACTTTATGATGTCTAATTTAGTTTCATCCTGACCCTTGATATAGATGCCATTCACCGAAACTCCCGTTAGCGAATTATTGCCAATGATCCGCGCAGACATTGAGGTTAAGGGAATATAAACCGCATCATCGCGATCTTGTGGACCTTGAGAACCTTTGGCTTCCATTATCCCAATCACATCATAAATCTCACCTTGGATCCTGATTTTTTGACCGATGGGATTGACGTTATTAGGAAATAGGTTTTTCCTGACTGTCGGTGCGATTACCGCTACTGAAGCAGCGGAATCTAATTCTTCAGCATTAAAAAATCGCCCCTCCTTCGGAAAGGTATTTCTGGCGGTGGGATAGCTTAAATCGGTTCCATAGATGTTGGTTAAAGTATTCTCCGCATTATAGACAACCTGCGTACTACCTTGGAGATAGGCGGAAACTACAGTTGCGGAAGGTGCTTGAGTTGCGATCGCTTTCGCATCCTGCCAAGTAAGTGTCGAGACCGAACCCATCGCCTTTCTGACTCCACCACTTTGAGCGGCTCCAGACATGACCTGTAAAACATCAGTGCCTAAACCCCGAATATTTTCTTCCGTAGATTTTTGCACGCCTTGCCCGATGGAAGAGATGCCAATCACGGAGGAAATGCCGATAATCACGCCCAACATCGTTAATCCACTACGGAGCTTATTACCCCAGAGGGAGGCGATCGCCATTTCCGCAATTTCCCAATAGGAAATATTGTGAGGGCGTAAAGTCATAGGATTCATACCTCGCTAATTTTAAATGAGTTGATCGGTAATTTAAATTGCTTTTTAGCGTGGGGCAGGCGGCAGAATCCCCCCTGAGGAACTAGATTCTTTCTTAGCAGGAGGACTGATGAGGACTTGTTCATTACCTTGGAGTCCAGATTTAACTTCCGTAAAGCTGCCTGCGGTATTTCCCGTTTGGATCGCTTGGAATATTGGTTGGCGATTATTGCCCAAAATATAAACTCCCGTTCCATCAGCTTGTTTAACTACGGCTGCATTGGGAACCAATATCGCATTATTTAAACTGCCAACCTCAAACTGAGCCTCAACATTCATACCAGCTTTCAACTTGGCGACTTCCGTAGAAGTAATCCCCACGCGCACCTCAAAACTGGTTACATTTTGAGAAACCGTCGCCTGCGGTGCGATTTGTTCGACTTTGCCTGTAAATACTTCGTTAGGGAAGGCATCAACTTTCACCTTCACAGATTGCCCTAATTTGACTTTGGCAATTTGAGCTTCCGATATATTGACGACCACTTGAAGGCGATCGTTGGCAAGGGTCAAAATTGACGATGACGATGCCGAGTCGCTACTTCCAGACATGGAAGGACTAACAAATGCTCCGATATCGGCATATTTTTTGATGACGATACCATCAAAGGGCGCGACTATTTTGGTGTCGTCAAGGGAAGTTCGAGTAGTTTGTAAGCTTCCTACTGCAGATTCTAACTTCGCACGGGCTTCGTCAATATCTTCACTCCGCGATCCTGCTTGAGATAATACTAACGATTGTTGTGCTTGTAACAAGGAGGCTTTAGCGGTATCGCGGGATGTAACTGATTTTTGGTAGGTTTGTCGAGAAACTGCTCCTGATTGATAAAGAGATTGATTGCTAAGGAGATCTTCTTCCGCTTGACGCAGTTCGACTTGAGCGCTGTTTAGCTGAGCCTTAGTCTTAGCAATTTCTTCAGGACGGTTACCCGCGATCAACCGCTGCAAATTTGCTTCCTGTTGTGAAACTTGTGCTTCCATTTGGATGATTTGACCGCGTAGTCCCGAATCGTCCATTTCAGCTATTAATTGCCCTTGACGTACGCGATCGCCTTCTTTTACCAGCAAAGTTTTAATTGTCCCCGTTGATTTGGGACTGAGATTGATCGAACGCTCAACCTTAATCGTGCCATTGGCGGTAATGGTAATCGGCAGAGTTTTGCGTTCTACAGACTGAGTGATAAGATCGCTTGGAGAATTATTTACCGATGCCGAATTTAAAAATTGCCAACCTACTCCACCAATTCCTAATAATAGTAAAAGCGTGGGTAATCCAAATTTCAGCCATTTCCCTCGTGGCAAAGACTTCTTATCTGGCTTCTGGCTGGAAGCATTTGTAGGAACTGGTTCGGATAACATGATTTTCCTCCAAAAAACAAAAGGAATACGCAGAGATTCTTCAATGAATTGAAGTGTAAGTAATTACTTATTAATAAGGACATCATCTTTGTCGAGATGCCGACCAGAGACTATTTCCCAATTTCGGTAAATTAGTAGTTCCATTCATGACATTGCCATTAATGACACCTTCAAACTTGCCAACCCAACCCTGCCTCTTGGTAGACTCAATCGTAAAATTCACTTGGAGATTGCGAGAAATATTCCCTTTAAGGGATAAATGCTCGCTAGAATTAGCGAAGGTTCCACCGATCCTGTCACCATCTTGAACTATTAGTAATGTTGCCGATAGTTCGCCTAAAAAAAGTGTCCAGCTACCATCAATAGTTGTTGTTTCATCCATAGCAATACTTAAGAAGCAATACTTAAGACTTATTTTGAAGACTTATTTTGAAGACTTATTTTGAGTCGGTTCTGCTGCTAGCCCATTCCATAGGGTCTCAATTAAGGTGTGAATAAAAATGGATGGCTCGACGAAGGTATGCTTCATCGATGGAAGTGCAATGGGCATTTCCCGATCCATATTACTAGATACGATATAATTGATAATTGGACCGACAATCATGTGAGCTACGGTCAGGGTATCGCACGATCGCAGATGTTTTAAAGCGATCGCTTTATCCAAAAAGCTAGCTAGTAAATAGGTATCTCTTAGGTGCGGAGGTGGCATTGGCGGTGGATGAGGTATATCACCTCGATTCATGAGCATAAATACTCTGGGCATCACCTCCAGATAGAATGCCAACATTTGCTCACATATCACGATCAACTCTTCCTTAATTGCCGCAGTAGGTGTTTGACTGGATAAGGTCTTAACCCACTTTGGATTTTCTGTAATGCCGATTGCAGCCAGAAACAATGCTTGTTTAGTTGCAAAGCGCTTAAAGATAGAAGCTTCGGATATTCCCGCCTTTTCCGCGATCGCCAATGTTGATGCGCTAAAACCCTCTTTTAAAAAGATTTCTCGCGCCGCAGTCAAAATTTCTTCATTGGTGATTTTAGGAGGACGAGCCATAAATAAGTAAGTACTTACTTTTTAATAATAGGTCTAAGGCTAAGTGCTTGTCAAGTTGCTAAAAACGGAGGACAAATTAATCTAAAGCTTATTATTCATAGCTTCTAGCATTTTGTTTCGATTCCGAAGGAATTTTTTCACCTAATTGGGTGAGGTCGATCGCATGTCCTCCTGTAACCAGATAAACCCGATCGGCGATCGCACCAATTTTACGACTCAAACCGCCGAGGCGATCGCGAAATATTCTTCCTAATTTGTATTCTGGTACGATTCCCCAGCCCACTTCTTCCGAGACAAAAGTGATATCGACCTTACAGCCTTGGATTGCGGCTAAGAGTTCTATTTCTATTTTGCTCCAAGCTGTTTCATCCTCTTCCAAAAGATTTGCTAACCAAGTGCCAAGTGAATCTACCAGAATATAATGGAAATCGCTTTGAATTCCTAAAATCGCTTTAGACAACTTAATTGGAACTTCCAAGGTTTGCCAATTCTCAGGACGGCGATCGCTATGTTTTTGCAATCTCAATTCCCATTCCGCATCATCGGGATAACGAGTGGCGGTGGCAATATAAATTACATTTTTTTGCGATCGCATTGCTAAATGCTCAGCCCATTCGCTTTTGCCTGAACGAGTTGCGCCCGTCACTAGAGTAATCATCAGAATTTATCCTTGTTACCATCAATTGCCCCTTGTTATACTGTTTATACTATTACGATATCGCTCATCGTAGGGATCCATCATGACTCAAGCGATCGTTGCTACGCCTGAAACCACGAATAATTCCATAGTCACAGAAGGCGTAATCTCTAATCCAGAAGAGCAACTTCTTTGGACTAGTGCTGACTTAGAACTGATGCCCGACAACGGCAACCGTTATGAAATTATTAATGGAGAACTTTACGTGACTAGAGCGCCTCACAATAAGCATCAAGATACCTGTGGCAATTTTTATTATGAGCTTAAAACTTGGTCAAAAATATCGGGGTTAGGATACGCAGTAATTGGGGCAGGATTAATATTTGGGGACAATGATGATGTCATCCCTGATGTGATCTGGATAAGTAAAGAGAAATATGCAGCTTTAATTGATGATGCGGGACATTTTCGTGGTGCGCCCGATCTGGTGATCGAGGTGCTATCGACGGGTACTGACAATGAAAAGCGCGATCGCGAAGTAAAACTTAAACTGTATTCATCGCATGGTGTATTGGAATATTGGATTGCAGATTGGCGAACCAAGCAAATTCAAGTTTATCGACGTGAAAATGGTGTTCTCAAATTAACGATGACTTTATTTGCAACTGATACCCTAACATCGCCACTTTTACCTGAGTTTTCCTGTCTAATATCCCAGATTTTTGAATAATATAAGCAGCACATCCTACTGCCCATAAATATTTATATAAAAAGGATAAAAAAGACAAAAATATGAAAAAAGTTTTTTATGGTATAGCTGCGATCGCTCTTAGTTTCCTTGGTGCTAATCTACTCGTAAGCGATCGCGCTCAGGCGATCGAAGAAGGGCTTTATTGGGGTGGTGGCTCGCGCTATATTCGCATTGTCAAACGAGCTACTTCTACGGGTGAGGCAGAGCGCATTTGCTATCACGGGTTTTCACCCAACGGCTCGACAATTGTTTCCCTAGAATTAGAAATTCCTCGATATCAGACTGGGATGGATTACGAAGTCTATATTTTGCAGGCTCCTAAGAAAAGCAATCTGAATAATCTCGCAATTCTGCAATATGCTTCTAGCCCCAATAAAATTACGTTCGGCAAATTAGTTGGGCGATCTGTGCGCGAAGGTTTTGTCTACGAGAAAGATGGCATTGCTGCCACAGATGTGACCCCAGAGCTACAAGAATGTCTCAACTCCCAACTGCCATACTTTCAACAAATTTCATCAGGACGCGATCGGCGTTAAAGCATTATGGTTACTCAACTTGCCCAGAAAACTTATACCGTTGACGAATACCTAGAGCTAGAAATAGCGTCAGACATCCGCAACGAGTACCGTAATGGAGAAATTATTCCAATGACTGGTGGAACACCCAACCACAATGACATTTCGGGCAATTTATACCTATTGCTGAAACCACTACTAAAAGCAAAGGGGTTTAGGATATTTCATGTGGATCAGCGACTTTGGATTCCTGATCTCAAGATGCATATCTATCCTGATGTGATGGTTGCGCCTAAACCTTTGGAAATGCAGGATGGTCGTAAGGATACAATTACCAATCCTTGCTTCATTGCGGAAGTTTTATCTAAATCCACCCAAAACTATGATCGCAGTGAAAAATTTGCCTCTTACCGCACTATTAATACTTTTCAGGAATATTTATTAGTCGATCAATATCGCGTTCATGTGGAGCATCACGTTAAAACTGCGGTCAATCAATGGCTATTCTCGGAATATGATGAGCCGACTGTGACGATTTCTCTAAAGTTTGCAGATGTGCAAATCCAAATAGCCGATCTTTACGACAATATTGATTTCACTTAACCATATAGGTTGGAGGCACTTTGTGTATTCAACCCAACATAAGTAGCTAAGCATAATTAATTACAAACCAAAACCCGTAAAGTTGCGCCCCGTAGGGGCACAACTTTACGGGCTTTGGTAATTTATTTTGCATAAGCACTTAGATAAGTTTTTGAAAGTGCCGCTTAGCATCGCTTTCAAAAATTTATCCAGTTGTTAAGTCAGCGCAATGCGCTGGCAATAATTAATTTTTATAGTCCAGCCTATCTCTACCTATAAGCACTAGCTTTACAGTGCTATGATCTCAAGATGCTAGGAGTGTCTGTGAAAACCAGACTGAGAGCAAATCCTTAGAACCTGAACCGATTGACATCGGCGTAGGAAAGCACATTATTTGAGGAAATTTACATGACTGTTGGACTAAAGCTTAACTCTGCACCCACAAGGCGCGGAGAATATCGCGGTACGCAAATGCACTGCGCTCGTCAAGGCATCATCACTGAAGAGATGCAGTATGTGGCATGGCGTGAAAATCTACCCGTCGAATTAGTACGTGCTGAGGTTGCTAGAGGTCGAGCCATTATTCCCGCTAACAAGAATCACACCAATCTCGAACCCATGGGAATTGGCATTGCCTTTCGATGCAAAGTGAATGCCAATATTGGTGCATCGCCTAATTCCTCTAATATTGATGAAGAAGTCGCCAAGCTCCATCTATCGGTCAAGTATGGTGCAGATACTGTCATGGACTTGTCCACAGGTGGAGGCGATTTAGATGTGATTCGGACGGCAATTATTAATGCTTCGCCAGTTCCCATTGGTACGGTTCCCATTTACCAAGCACTCGAAAGCGTGCATGGCAGAATGGAAAATCTCACAGCCGATGACTTCCTCCATATCATTGAGAAGCACGCTGAACAAGGCGTAGACTATCAAACTATCCATGCAGGAATTTTGATCGAGCATCTTCCTCTGGTCAAGAATCGTCTCACGGGTATCGTGTCTCGTGGTGGTGGTATTTTGGCGCGTTGGATGTTGCACCATCACAAGCAAAATCCTCTCTATACCCATTTTAATGACATCATCGAAATCTTCAAGAAACATGATGTTTCCTTTAGTTTAGGTGATTCTCTCCGTCCTGGATGTTTGCATGACGCATCTGATGCAGCCCAGCTTGCAGAGTTGAAAACCCTCGGACAGCTAACTCGTCGCGCTTGGGAGCATGATATTCAAGTTATGGTTGAAGGTCCTGGACATGTGCCAATGGATCAAATCGAATTCAACGTACGCAAGCAAATGGAAGAATGCTCGGAAGCTCCTTTCTATGTACTTGGTCCTCTGGTCACAGATATTGCCCCTGGCTACGATCACATCACTTCCGCGATCGGTGCAGCGATGGCTGGTTGGTATGGTACTGCCATGCTTTGCTATGTCACACCGAAGGAGCATTTGGGCTTGCCAAATGCCGAAGATGTTCGCAATGGTCTGATTGCTTATAAGATTGCTGCTCATGCAGCGGATATTGCTCGCCATCGTCCTAACGCTCGCGATCGCGATGATGAACTTTCAACGGCTCGTTACAACTTTGATTGGAACAAGCAATTTGAATTGTCCCTCGATCCTGAGCGCGCTAAGGAATATCATGACGAGACTTTACCTGCGGATATTTATAAGACCGCAGAATTCTGCTCAATGTGTGGACCTAAATTCTGTCCTATGCAAGAGAAGGTTGATGCGGAGGCAATTAGCGAGCTTGAGAAGTTTCTGGCAAAAGAGCCTGTGACCTCAGTTTAAATTAAATACAAAAACCCAAAAACTGTAGCGCACGCTGCGCGTGCACTA
>NZ_LIRE01000183.1 GCF_001402795.1 Pseudanabaena sp. 'Roaring Creek' | reverse complement strand
TATAGCAGTAGCCAGTTATGTTAGGACAAAAACAAAACCCAGAAGAGTGTTGCGGCGCTAAGCGCCGCAACACTCTTCTGGTTTCTATGTCTTAACTTATTTGGCTATAGCTATATCCAGACATTAAAAGCCCTGCATTGCAGGGCTTTTAATGTCTGAATAGACAAATAGTAACCAAATCAGCCCTCCCGTTAATGTTTTAGGATGGACATGAAAATTGCTGTTAATAGTGTAAATTGGCATCAGTGTATAGCTTTGTATTGTTATACTGACGTAAAGATTGTCCACTCAAAACACCGCTTACATAGCGACAAAATGCAGGTATTTAGGAGAAATATAGAGCCATGATCAACATCGGTGGCAACCCGCTAATGATACTTTTGGCAATTGTTGCCGCTTTAGGAGGCGTGGGTTTATATTTTGTGCGAAACTTTCGCCCCGAACTAGCCCGCGACCACGACATCTTTTTCTCCGCGATCGCCTTGGTTTATGGCATCATCCTACTAGCCTTTAATTTTCGGATGGAAATTACTACCCAACTAGCCCAAGTGCTGGTTGTCGGTTTTGCAGGTTGGTTTGCAGTGGAGTCTTTGGTATTGCGTCAAGCTCTAGCGAATCAAGCTAGGAGAGCACCATCTAGCCCCCTAGTTGACGATGAAGAGCCCATTGGTTCTGATTATCGTGTTGAGATCGATCCCACTCGTGAGATTGCGCCCCGTCGCGATCGCAATACAACATCCCGCCGCATGGGTGGTTCCCTATCCAATGGGGCTGAGGCTAGCGAATTAAGGGGAGATACGACGGATTCGCGCCGTTCCCGTCGTCCCAAACGCGGAGACACTGGTACCAATGATTCGGTGATTGATATCGACGAAAGCGATATTCGTCCTGTTAATCCCAAACGTCGCCCAAGACCTAGCAGTGATAATATAAATGGGGAACGTCCAAGAAATCGCAACGGAGAGTCTGATAACTTTAATAGTGAATCTGGCAAAGACACCGCTGCTTCTGGGCGTAGACGGAGACCGAACAGACCCTCAGCATATCCAAATACTGAGAATACAGATAATGATGATTTTTAGATTGATTTTAATAAATCAATCTAAAAAAATTAAAAAGTCTATTTTTTGAGTCTATTTTTTGAGTCTATTTTTTGAGTCTATTTTTTGAGTCTATTTCTGAAATTTATCCAAATCAACTTCAATTTATCGTCATTTACTCTATAAACAATCTTCTATGATTTGTAAGATTTACATCTAAAAATTTGCAAATCTTACAAGCATAAAAAGTTCCCAGAATTTTTGAGATTGATTTAAGTTATGTACATCCGCAGATTAGTGGCATATTAACTGTTACAAATCCTGCAACTTGATTTGATCAACCATTACTTGGGCTTTCGATCAACCGTGAGTTATTGCGTTAATCCAAACTGTGCTAATCCAAATAACGAACCATTTGCCATTAGTTGTGCTTCCTGTGGTTCTCATTTAAAGCTGCGAAACCGTTATCGAGCTAGCCGTCCACTGGGCAAAGGTGGATTTGGGGCAACATTTCTGGCTGCCGATGAAGGGTTGCCAGGATTTCCATCCTGCGTCATCAAGCAATTGCGCCCCAATACCCAATCCGCCAGTGTCATGAAAATGGCGCGGGAGTTATTCGAGCGTGAAGCCTTTACCCTTGGGAAAATCGGCAGTCATCCGCAGATCCCGCGTTTACTAGATTATTTTGAAGAAGACGCTAATTTTTACTTAGTTCAAGAATTTGTCGATGGCGAAACCTTGAAGCAGGAATTTGAGCGACGCGGAGTGTTTAGCGAAATTGAAATTCGCAAGGTACTTACTGAGATTTTCCCTGCCCTTGGGTTTATGCATCAAAACGGGGTGATTCATCGAGACATTAAGCCTGCAAATATCATGCGGCGCAAGCAGGATGGACAGTTAGTGTTAATTGACTTTGGTGCGGTTTCGAGCCAAGTCAATAAGCCATCGGCGGAAGAAGATCCGAGTGGTTTGCTTACAAATTTTGCGATCGGTACGCCAGGTTTTGCACCACCCGAGCAGATGGCGATGCGACCTGTATATTCTAGCGATCTGTATGCGACCGCCATGAGTTGTCTGTATCTGATGACAGGGCGATCGCCTAAAGATCTGCCCCACGATCCCTATACAGGCGAGATCAATTGGAAATCGCAGGTCAAACTGAGCGATCGCTTAAGGGTAGTTTTCGAGAAATTGCTACAGCAATCCGTAGCCCAGCGATTTCGTTCGGCGGAAGAAGCTCTACGCGCCTTAGAATCTGGCAATATTTCGGAAGAACCTCCGAAAGCTGTAACTCCATCGGCAAATTATCAATCTTCGGCTCCCCCTTCCTCTGTAACTGTGAGACCCTCAACCACCCAGATCCCTAACTCACGGATCCAACCCCAAAAGTATGGCAGTGGCACACAGGGAACGCAGTTTGACAATACTGGGATGATGACTACTGGCAATACCCGCGCTGGTGCTAGCCGTGTCGGTGGTGGAGAAATTAAAGGGGGAAGAAAAGTAATTGTCGAATACAACCAAGGCAAACGTAATTTTGCCAACCAAGACTATTCTAAGGCAGCCTTTGGTAGTGCAACGCTTTCAGGCATTGTGATGAGCCGTTCCAAATTAGTTGAGGCGGACTTTTGTCATAGTGATTTATCCAACTCTAGTTTCCAAGGCGCAAATCTATCACAAGCAAAATTAAATAGTGCCAATTTACGGGAAGCAAAAATGCAACGCGCTGTATTAGTTAAGGCGGATTTGGGCAGTGCTTCCATGATTTTAGCTGATATGCGTGAGGCAAATCTCCAATCAGCTTATATGAGCAAGGCAGATCTTTCGGGGGCAAATCTAAGTGGCGCGAATTTAAAGGGAGCCTATCTCAGTCAAGCCAATTTAAATGGCACTAACCTTTGTGGGGCAGATTTAAAAGGAGCGAAAATTACCGACGAGCAACTATCCCAAGCTAAAACTAATTGGGGTACGATTCGACCTGATGGTAGTAAACGCCTGTTTTAATGGGAGCGCTTTGCGCTCAACACCAAACCCAGTAAGGTCTTGAGATTCCCAAAATGGCAACGCCATTTTGGGAATTGGTATAATATCGATCTCTTGGGGTAGCACTTGGTGGTATACCCGCGCACCTACGGACATTAAGCTTGTGAGAATTAGTGATAACGAACTGATCGCATTATGCACTGACCTAATCGGTAAGGATAATGTGTCTTTATTTGAGAGACTAGAGCCAAATTTGCATCGTCGCATTGTAAATAGTCTCGCTCCCGATAGCTTGCCTCCCGCTTGCGTGATTTATCCGCAAACGATCGCTGAATTATCTGCGGCGATTACCCTAGCTTGCAATTACAGTTTGCGGGTTTTGCCCTGTGGCAGTGCGACTAAATTAGATTGGGGTGGTTTAGTAAGTCGAGCGGATCTAGTTGTCAGTACCGCAATGCTCGATCGGCCGATCGAGCATTGTGTTGGCGATCTCACGGTTACGGTTGAGGCGGGGGTTAAGTATCGGGATTTGCAAGCCCTGCTTGCTAAGCAGGGACAATTTTTAGCGATCGATCCGCCCTATGCTGCCGAGGCGACTATGGGCGGGATTCTAGCGACGGGCAGTTCGGGCTCATTACGCCACCGCTATAACAGTGTGAGGGACATGTGCTTGGGGATCGAGTTTGTCCGCGCGGATGGCGCATTGGTCAAGGCAGGAGGTCGTGTCGTCAAAAATGTCGCGGGCTACGACTTGATGAAATTACTAACGGGTTCTTACGGCACTTTGGGGATCGTCTCCAGTATTACCTTTCGACTTTATCCCTTACCTGAATATAATCAGATTGTCGTACTTACTGGTACTGCCGAAGCGATCGCCACCGCTCAACAACAAATTAGTACCTCCGTACTTACACCCACTGCCTGCGATCTACTATCGGCAACGGCGATCACCGATCTGGGGTTGGGGCAAGCGATGGGCTTAGTAATGCAATTTTCCAGTCTCAAAGCTAGCGTAATCGCGCAGGGCGATCGCCTAGCGACCCTTGCCAAGGAACTAAATTTAGAAGTACAGGTACTGGGTGAAACTTGCGAATTTTGGGAATTGCTAGAGATCCTCATCTGGCAAGATGAGCTGCGAAATTTATCTCCAGCTTTGACTCCGTCTACTGACAATGGAGATTATGTAATTTGCAAATTAGGCATACTGCCCTCAGTTAGCGTGACCTTTCTTCAGCAATGCGAACAAATCTTTGATAGTCAATCCTATTACCTCCAAATCCATACAGGTAGTGGCTTAGGCATTTTACGGGTAGAGGAGGTTGGGGATTTAGAGGCGATCGCGACCCAGATCGCTAAGGTTAGAAGCCTTGTTGAAGCTCACCAAGGATTTTTGACAATTCTCGAAGCCCCTCAAGAGCTGAAATTTAAAACTAATGTATGGGGATATACGGGTAATGCCAGCGATTTGATGGGCAAAATTCGCCAACAGTTCGATCCGAGAAGTCTATTGAGTCCTGATCGGATGTTTTCGTGATTTTTGCCTTATTTGTGCCTTTAGCAAATATTTGCCTTTATCCATTACCTATAGCGGTATCCAGTTATGCTAGCAAAATCCCAAAAAACCTTTATCAAAACCCATTTATAGAGTTGTGGCGCAAAGCGCCACAACTCTATAAATGGGTTTTGGGATTTTGCTATACAAGCTTTCTTTTGTAAATTCACGAGTCAATTCACGAGTAAATATGCAAGTTTCCGACCAGCCAAACTCTGAGAACCGAAATACTGACTTGAGGGGCGATTCTCTGTTTCCAGCCTTTGACAGCAAAAATCCGCCCAATCCACAATTAATTGATGCCTGTGTTCATTGTGGCTTTTGCTTGTCTACCTGTCCGAGCTATCGCGTCATTGGCAAAGAGACTGATTCTCCAAGGGGGCGCATCTATTTGATGGATGGTATTAATGAGGGCGAGATACCTCTTTCTCCAGCGATCGCCCAGCATTTTGATTCCTGTTTGGGATGTTTGGCTTGTGTCACTACCTGTCCTTCGGGCGTGCAGTACGACCAACTCATCGAAGCGACACGCGCCCAAACGGAAAGAAATCATCCGCGATCGCTACCTGAGCAATTATTACGAAAATTTATTTTTGCCACTTTTCCCTATCCCAAACGGCTCAGGGTTTTACTTGCGCCCCTATTGGCTTACCAAAAACTAGGTTTACAAAAATTACAGCGATCACTGGGTTGGCTAGAAAAACTATTGCCCAAGCAGATTCTAGCAATGGAATCACTCCTGCCCAACCTCACGCCCCAATCATTTCAAGATAATTTTCCTGAAGTTATTGCGGCAAAAGGTGAAAAGCGCTATCGCGTAGGCATGTTATTGGGATGCGTGCAACGGGTATTTTTGCCAGAGGTGAATAATGCCACGGTGCGTGTGTTAACGGCAAATGGTTGCGAAGTAGTAGTCCCAAAAATGCAAGGGTGTTGTGGTGCTTTGTCCCATCACCAAGGTCAGGAAGCGCAAACCTTGGAACTTGCGAAACAAACTATCGATGCTTTTGCCGATTTAAATCTCGACGCAATATTGGTGAACGCATCGGGTTGCGGACATACTCTCAAGGAATACGGGCATATTTTAAAAAACGATCCTGATTATGCTGCCAAAGCAGAGCTATTTTCGCAGAAAGTAAAAGACGTACAGGAATTTCTCGATCGCGTTGGGCTCACTGCCAAGCTCTCCCCTTTACAGGATCGCCCTCTGGCGATCGCCTATCAAGATGCCTGCCATATGCTGCACGGACAAAAAATTAGTCTTGAGCCCCGCCGTTTGCTACGCCAAATTCCAAATGTTCAGCTAAAGGAATCCATTGATGCGGCTCTTTGTTGTGGTAGTGCGGGAATTTATAACATCTTGCAACCTGAGGTCGGGCATGAGTTAGGAGAAATGAAGGTAACGAATCTCACCGATACTGGCGCTCAGTTAATTGCTTCCGCCAATGTTGGCTGCATTACCCAAATTCGCAAACATTTAAAATTGCAAAATAAAAATACTCCACTCATGCATCCCATGGAACTGCTGGACTATTCCATTCGGGGCAAAAAGCTGTAGCGCTCGCGTAGCGAGCGCTACAGCTTTTTGGATTTTATATTTCATAGCTATCACCAAATGTACTAGGACATAAACCCCAAGAATTGAGTGGCGGCGCTTCGCGCCGCCACTCAATTCTTGGGGTTTGATTTGTCCTAATTCAAGTAACTGTAGCTATAAAAGCATCATCTATGGAAGTGCACACAAAAAACATACAGCCTGCGATCGCTACTGGGGCATGTTGGGAGCCTGCCTCCGAGTATAGATAGTCGCCAGCCCGATAGGTCACGCCGCGATCGATTAGCTCGCCTGCTAACATCAAAATTTCTTCCCCCGTTTTATGGTGATGAGCTGGATACTCCACATCCTTAATCGCACGAATTAAAGATGATATTTGCCTTTTTTCTAGATCGCGTTTTAATACCACCATCAATAAACCTTCGATGGGGTGAGGTTGCCATTGGCGATCTTCCGATCGCAGGGCAATAAAGTCTGAGCTGTTGGCTTGTGTCTGAATGCGATCGAATAGCCTGTGCTTGAGACTAGCAGGAACCGCTAGAGGTTTTTCGTTATAGGCAAGAGTCGAAACAATATTACGCAGCGATCGCAATTCGAGATCGATTTCTGGAGAAGCCGTGGCAAGTTCTTCTATGGATTGAATTTCGGGAGGAGAGATGGCTGTAATCGCCGCCAATGCAAGCAGTTCATTAATTTCTTCTTGATTCATGCAGGTTAGATCCTAATATTTACGATTGATACCAATATTCCCTAGAAACTAGACCACTCATCACCAATCAATTCCCGCAACTTTTTCAGCCCCAGACGAATGCGGGTTTTGACAGTGCCAAGGGAGATTCCCGTTTTTGCAGAAATTTCACTATGACTGAGCCCACCAAAATAAGCTAGTTCTAAAACTAAACGTTGATCATCGGGAATTTCACTCAGACAAGTTGTTACATAGGATCGCCTCTCGCGGATCAAGACATCCTCCTCAGGGCTATCGGTATGGGGCTTCATCATGATGGCATCCTCCGATATAGCCACTGCTTTATCAAGCCTTGCATAACTGCGTAACCGATCTAAAGCACGACTACGGGTCAACATGAATAGCCATGTATCTACTCTTGCCTTTTGGGAATTATAGTTTTTGGCAATTCTCCATACTTGAGTAAATACGTCCAAAACGATCTCTTCGGATTCCTCCGCTGAGTTAAGAATGCGATAGGCGATCGTATAAATGATGCGGGAATAGCGATCATATAGTAATGACAAGGCTGTTTGATCCTGTTCGGCAATGCGGCTAATCAGCAAAATTTCATCTTGCCTACTTGCAGTATCAACTTTAAGAAATTTGCGATCGCATGAATCCAAGATTTAATTCTCTCCGTATTCCTATTCAAATCAGTGACAACCAACTTCTCTAATCATCTTCAATCAATTCTATGGTTCGGCAAACATCAATAGAAATTAATTACAAAATTAATTTTGTAATTAATTAAGAAGAACCGATTAAGTACCTCAGCATAATTAAAATCCAGA
>NZ_LIRE01000701.1 GCF_001402795.1 Pseudanabaena sp. 'Roaring Creek' | reverse complement strand
CGTGCTCAATCAAAAGCAAGATTACAAGAATTGGGGATATGGGATACTCAAAACCCATTACGCCTTAGCCCTAGAGATTTTCGTCGCCAATTAAGTAATTAACATCAGTTCGGGTTAAGGTGGCAAACCCTTTCTCAATGCCCGTTTCAAATTATCCCGAACTCACGTTCATTTAGGACTACTGAGGATATATAGCTGCAGCCAGTTTTGTTAGGACAAAATCAAAACCCAAAAGAGAGTTGCCGCGCGGAGCGCGGCAACTCTCTTTTGGGTTTTATGTCCTGATACAGTTGGCGGCAGCTATAAAACCCTAAAGATGAGTGGCGGCGCTTTGCGCCGCCACTCATCTTTAGGGTTTTGATTTGTCCTCGCTATCTCTTACAGTGCTATATAACAGTGCTATTTAAGAGAGTGGGTTCTTATCAAAAAATCTTTCAGATTGCCATACATGGCAATCTGAAATCAAAAGATGAGGGGCGACGCTTTGTACTTTCCCTCATCTTTGGGTTTTTATGTCTTGATACAATTGGCAATAGCTATATTTGATTTAACTTTTATTCATAATTTATTGACACTCTATTTGCTATTATCTTGTTTCTAGGGTGGAATTTTATTCTCATTAGATTTGAGATATTTCTTTGCGTAGCCAGACAAGAATTAAATATAAAATTCTAATCTGTAGTCTGTGCCACACTTGGACTACAGGATGTATTCCTGTTTTAGAACTATACATAGTGATTTAGACAAATCAGATAAAATACTGATTGATATACTTCATAAACTGGGTAAAATAACTTCATGTTTCTTAAAGTCTGTATACAATATTTTTTGGCTAGAAGTATATATGAATACTCACAATACAGCCTTACTGCTGATCGGTTTTCAAAACGACTATTTTGCCCCTAACGGAATTCTGCATGGCATAGTTGAAGAGTCTTCTAAAGTTACGAATGCATTATCTAATACAATTCATCTTTTAGACTGTTTGGAACCCACTTCAGTATTGATTGTAGAAACACCGATCTTCTTCACTTCTAGTTATGAAGAAATGGTTGACCCAATTGGTATTCTCAAAACAATTAAAGAGGTGAGAGCATTTCAAGTTGGAACGGAGGGATCGAAAACTATTGAAGAGTTGAATCGATTTAAACATCGGATTTTGCGTGTCCCAGGGAAACGAGGTTTTAACGCCTTTGTTAATACCAATCTAAACGAAACCCTGCAACAAAATGCGATCAAAAATATCGTTTTGGCGGGAACTCTTACCTCGGTTTGTATTGATTCCACGGGACGTTCTGCGCATGAGCAAGGATATCAGGTTACAATTCTCTCTGATTGCACCTCCGCAAGAACTGTATTTGAGCAGTCATTCTATTGTGAAAATATTTTTCCTCTGTATGCAAATGTCGTCACTCACACTGAGCTTTTAAGCCAGCTTGCACTCAGCCCATGAACCCTGATGAGATGACAAACGAACTGAATACACAAATTCATTATCGGTTGATTGAAAAACTCTCGGAATCAGAGCGACGTTATCGAGAGTTAGTTGAAAGCTTAAGAGAGATCGTTTTTAAGTGCGATCCATTGGGCTGTTTTACCTTTCTCAATCGAGCTTGGACTGAGACTTTGGGGTATAACATTGCCGACTCTCTCTCTCAACCGCTTTCTAATTTTCTGGCTCCAGAAGATTTGACTCGGGGGCAACAGTTGCTCGATCAATTGCAAAAGCAACAGGTTGTGATTGGTCAAGAATTACGATTTCAACATCAATCGGGAGTAATTGTCTGGCTAGAACTATCGGCTTATTCTAGCAATCAGAGTGAGGGGGGGGGATCCTTAACGAATATTACCGATCGTAAGCTTGCCGAAACAGCTTTGCAAGAAGTCAATGAGGTTTTGGAAATACGTGTAGAGCAGCGCACAGCCGAATTAAAAAAGGCTTTGCAAGATTTACATCGGACACAGACGCAATTGGTGCAGAACGAAAAAATGTCTAGTTTGGGGCAACTGGTGGCTGGGGTTGCCCATGAAATTAATAATCCCGTTAACTTCATTCACGGCAATCTGACTTACGCTACGCAATATGTCTCGGATTTGCTCAAGGCGATCGCTTTGTATCAACAGCATAGTAATGGGATCGCTGATGAAGTTAGGGAAGAGTTAGAGGGACTGGATTTAGATTTTTTAACGCAGGATCTCACTAAGTTATTGACATCCATGAAGGTTGGCTCCGATCGCATTCGTCAAATTGTGTTGTCACTGCGTAATTTTTCGCGATTGGATGAAGCTGAATTTAAAGCTGTCAATATTCATGAAGGAATTGACAGCACGTTAATGATTTTGCAACATCGTCTCAAGGATCAAAATAACCAAAATCATAATTCTGGTATTCAAGTGATTAAACAGTATGACAACCTGCCGATGGTGGAGTGTTATGCTGGGCAGCTGAATCAGGTATTTATGAATTTATTGACCAATGCGATCGATGCCCTCGAAGAGTTATCCTGCATTGCTACCAAGAATCTTGGGAAGGAAACTACTCATAGCAAGCCCCAGCGAGCAGACTGGCAACCGACCATTACCATTGTTACCGAATTAAAAGAAGCCGATCCTTTGCTTGGTCTAGCTGTGGTGATAATTCGGATTAAGGATAACGGCGTGGGTATGGCTCAAGAGGTCATAGATCGCATTTTTGAACCATTTTTTACGACAAAGCCCGTTGGGAAAGGGACGGGTATGGGGTTGTCCATCAGTTACCAAATTATTACCGAAAGGCATGGCGGGATTCTCCGATGCCTATCGACCATAGGGCAAGGAACGGAGTTTTTGATTCAGATTCCTATTTCCCAGTCTAGTGTTTCTCAATAGTCCTAAGCTATAGTCAGTAATGGTAGAACAAACATAAAACCGAATAGAGAGTTGCGGCGCGAAGCGCCGCAACTCTCTATTCGGTTTTATGTCCTGCCCAAAACCTTACGGGGTTTATTTTTTAATTCAAAGAACTAAAATCATGGATCGTGCGGGGTTAATCGTCATTTTGGGGGCTACGGCTACGGGTAAAACTAGTTTGGCGATCGCTCTTGCGAAATATCTAAACGCTCCCATCCTAAGTGCTGACTCCCGCCAAGTTTATCGTGAGCTAGATATTGGTACTGCAAAGCCGACAATGGAGGAACGTCAAGGTGTTCCCCATTATTTGATTGATATTATTAATCCTGATCAAACTCTGACCCTTGCTGATTATCAAGATCAAGCACAAACTTTAATTGCTAAATTTCATGCCGAAGGTGTTACGCCGATCTTAGTTGGTGGTTCAGGGTTATATATCAAGGCAATTACCGCAGGGCTAAAAATTCCCCATGTGCCGCCGCAACCCGATCTGCGATCGCAATTTGAACAATTAGGACAGCACTATTGCTATCAAGTATTGCAACAGGTCGATCCCGTGGGGGCTAACAAAATTCATGCTAACGATCAAGTCAGAACTTGGCGATCGCTAGAGGTTTTTTACGTAACAGGCAAACCTTTATCAGCGCAACAGGGTGAGCAACCGCCTGATTATCAGATCGTGCAGATTGGATTGGATTGCGAAGATCTGGATGCTTATCGGAAATTAGTAGGCGATCGCACGGAGCAAATGCTAGATCGGGGGTGGCTCGATGAGATTTGTCATTTGCAAAGGTGCTATGGGAAAGACTTACCGCTTTTAAAAACTCTGGGCTATGCGGAAATGTCGGATTATTTAGCCCATAAAATCGATCTGGAAACTGCCAAATCCCTTACAGTGACGCATACTTGTCAGTTTGCAAAACGCCAGCGGACATGGTTTCGCGGTTCGGGGAATGGCGACTTGCCGATTAATTGGTTGCGATCGGGAAGTACTTGGGAAGATGCGATCGGCATTTTATAGCTGCCCATTTGATATCTTTTGTCAGGCTTAATACATAGTTGGGCAGCAGTTCCAATTACCATCGCTAATCAAGTAATAGCGTACTTACTAATTCGACGACAAGTGATAAGGGTCGCATAAGATTTTTATCCCTAGAGCCAAGATAGTAGTACTGGGATAGAATGACCATGCGGATATATTGCGCGGACGACGATTCGATCGCTTCTTGAATCATCATCGAAAAAATTAAAATAGACCCACTATCTATATTGGGAGATCCTATCTGTATCGATCTTGCCTGTTGACACTTTATTCAGGGCGCAGCAAATCCGCTGGCAGTCGCTCGAGAACGCGCTCAAAGGTTGCTGTATTATTCAGTCCCCGTGTCAACACCAGCGAACCTTGAATCAGCGCGATCGCTTCTTCCGCACGTTCGCGGGCAGTAATCGGTGTAATTCCCGCAGTGACTAACACAGTTGCCAAACTATCGATAAACAGATTGAGTGCTTGCTGCACCTGCTCTTGAAATAGACCCTGAGCCTCCCCAATCGTAAGCAGTGCCAACAAACAGTCTCGCTGTCCATGTTGATAAAACGCATCGATGTTTTGGTTCATGGCGCGGAGGCGATCGATGGGCGGAAGATCGCTGTGTAACGGTGCCAGTAGTTGCTCTTGGAGAGCCTGCGTAATATAGTCCAGAACCTCGTCAGCCATTTCTTCTTTACCATTGGGGAAATAGTGATAGAGGCTGGCTCTCTTTAAACTAGTCGCTTCCGAAAACCGCGTAATACTTGCTCCTTCATAGCCATATTCCTGAAAAACCCCCATTAGTTGGGGAATAACCGATGCTTTAGACATTTACTGCACTGACCTCAAAAAGTTTTACGTTCCTACTTGACATTCTAACAAACGTTCGGTAAGTTGGGCATATGCCGAACGTTTGGTAAAAAGCAAAGAACGCAACTATCTGTCACAAATTCCGTTCAAAACATTAAGGAGCAATACTATGACCACTTACGACAACACTGCACCTGAATCGTTAAACCTTAATGGTGCGGGGATTGCTCTAGAAGGCTACGATCCAGTGAGTTATTTTTCAGGGCAACCCGCTCTAGGCAATCCAGCTATTGCTTTCACCTATCGGGGCGCAATCTATTACTTCACTAGTGCAGCAAACAAGGCTCACTTTGAAGCCGAGCCTGAGAAATATCTACCGCAGTATGGGGGATTCTGCGCTACCGCTGTCTCTGAAGGTAAAACCTTTAGCATCGATCCAGTCAATTACAACGTGACGGATGGCAAGCTCTACCTGTTTTATAAGGGTGAATTCGGAGATGCTAAGCCTGATTGGGATGCAGATGCAGAAAACCGTCGCAAAAATGCCGATGCAAATTGGGCTAAAGGAAATTTACCTCCCGCTTAGTAGCCAGTCAAGTAATTATTGACAGGTAGAGGCGAAGCAATTTAACGCGAGCATCAGCAGTAGTAAATTGCCAATTGACTTTACAAGAGAGAATTCCTGCGATTTTCCCAAGCCGAGACTTCCTGAATCAAAAGCTATTTGTCAGGAATACGACGGTCGAGACATTGGCGATTTAAAACACTCAGCTCTATTTCAGCCATATTGATCCAACTGCGATGCTTTGGGGTGTAGTAAAACTCAATTTTGTCGAGAATTCTTCTGGCTTCCTCAGGCAGAAAAGCCTTGTAAAGAGATGATTTAACGTGAGTGTTGAGGTTATCTTGAGCAAGACGGATTTTGATGGCATGGGGATAACGTTGGTCAACCAAATATTTGATTTGGTGAG
>NZ_LIRE01000182.1 GCF_001402795.1 Pseudanabaena sp. 'Roaring Creek' | reverse complement strand
CTCAGTTGGGATAATTTCAATGAATCGGGAGATCTGCCGACTCAGGTGGAATTGTTTAGAACTCGTTTTGGTCATTATCCCGAATCAGTTTATGTTGACCAGATTTATCGTAATCGCCGCAATCGCGCTTATTGCCGAAATCTCGGTATTCGCATCACGGCTCCGCCTTTGGGTAGACCTGTGACGGATGATAGGGCGGCTGTTCGTAAGCAATCTCTTGAAGATGCTAAGATTCGCAATCAAATTGAAGGTAAGTTTGGGCAGGCTAAACGTCGCTTTGGATTAGACTGCGTCGTGACTAAATTGGCTCATACTTCGGAAACAGCGATCGCTATCACTTTCTTGGTGATGAATTTGGAATCGCTGCTCAAGTGGCTTGTTTTTTTCTGTTTTTCTTTGCTTATATTTGGCTCCCAACTCTTGCTTCTTCCTTTTGTAAAAGCAATCCGTAGCTTTAATTCTTTTTCTTGGCAATTTCCTAGTAGACAGGCAAAGTATGATTCTCTTCCTCTTTACCTCTTACTTTCCGCTTAGTCTCTTTTTCAGCAAGCCCTATTTAGGCTTTTTATAGATTCGAGCGTAACATCCACTTAGTCAATTGATTTTTTATTTGGCAAATGAGTATATACGCAATTTGCCAAACGCTTGTTTCTATGGCGATCGCTTGGCGCAGATTGCTAATTGAGATATTGAGGGATCTTGGAGAGATAGCGATACTTGTATTGCTTTGTCGTATTGTCCTGATTCCGCATAGGCGATCGCAATTTCCTCTAATGCAAATAAAGACTTGGAAGAAATATCTACTTCTGAAGACTGAGGCATCTGTTGAGCAAACACTAATGCCCGATCGAGATCGCCGACATTGAGAGATTGATTGACAATCGAAATTAAGGTTTCAGATCGCCAGCGAGTTTCGGTGATTTGTTGCAATAGTTTCAATGCTTGGGTGGTGCGTCCAGCCTTAGCTGAAGCTTCTGCTAGATTCGTTAAAGTAAATTTTTGATAATCTTGGGATAAACGACCTTGTAGACTTAGGGCGGTTTCTAGCTTTCCATTCTTGAGATAGGACAGCATTGAGTCGTATAAAACTTGCTGCACCAAATTATTTGGTAAATCCCTGACCAGACTGAGAGCTAAATCGGGCTGGAGATTTCGGGCTAGGTTATCTGCCACATCAATCAAAGCCTGTTGTTTTTGCTCCATTGACTGTATCAGATCGATCTTCTGTAGAGCTGTTTGAGATTGACCTAACTTGGCGTAGGTATTAGCAATGACGCTCCAAGCTTGATCGCGATCGGTATTCGATGGAATTGTTCGTGCTATAGATTCTGCTTCTTGTAATAACGGTACGAGCAGATCGATATCTTTGTTAGCATTTTCGCTGCGAATGTTCTCTAAAATGGGAGATACGACTTTAAAGCGCTCTACTGGATCGGCGACAGTATTGACTATCTGCATTGCTGATTCCACTCCTGAAAACTGTAACCATTCTGCGGCTAAGGCATAGGTAATAAATTTCGTCATCTCAGTGCTTTGATTCGAGCGTACAGTCTGTAAAATCTTGCCAAATATCTGCTTCAATTTAGCTTGACGTTCATCGGTAGAATTTGATTCAGAAGGTGGAAAATAAGTTCTTTCTGCAATTATCGATAGCCACCAGACTTTACTTACGGGGTTGCTAAAGGAGTTGGCATAATCAAGACTTTGGGAAAATAACTGGTCGGCTTTAATAACCTTTCCGATCGCGCGATATTCCCAACTGAGATTGTTCAACAAAATTAGCCATTCTTGCCTATCTCTTCCACTATTACTTTTTTTGAGAGATTGGATAACTTCTAAACTTTTGTCTAACAGAGCGATCGCCTGTTCTTGCTTTCCTAATGCAAATAATCCTTGGGCAATTTTCACCATATACTCAACATTGTCTCTTGGCGATTCATTGAGTTTTTGTTGTTTGATATTTAGTCCTTGTAAAAGAGATGCCTCTGCCAGTTCTGGCTGTTTTGCTTCGATAAAAAGCATTCCTAAGCTTGCCAAAAGATCGTACTTCTCTCTATAAAAGAAAAGTGTTTGCAATCGATATTGCTCATTATCGATAATTGATGACAAATCATTTTGCAATAACTGGAATGCTTGATTAAGCACAGAAACTGCTTTTTCAGGTTCCTTTACTTCTAGATAATGGTACGCAAACTGTATCAATTCCTCTGCTTGAATTTCGGGAAATTGCTTCTTGTCCATGCCATTAACTAGTTGCAAGATAAGTCGATCTTGATTGGCTAGCCGATAGCGTCTGACTTGGAGAGCTAAGATTGAGACTTGTTTTGTCGGGTCAGTAATCGTTTTCAACCTTTGTAAATGACAAATAGTAGGAATACCGCCCATCTTGATGTTGCTGGATAGCTCAGAAGCTTTAGCTAAACTAGCCATCGGAGAGCTGGCACATAAAAAAAGAACGCCGAATCCACTTATTAATCTTTCTTGTGTAATGAAGCTCATATAAATCACCTTACTTACTCTTAATTCTTCAAGATTACTTAGAGAGAATTAACTTCTTTCGTGACCTTTTTCCGCCGCCATATTTTATAGATAATGAATCCTCCTACAACAATGATAATGACTATCCCAGCAATTTGTAACCCAACGATTAAAGTAATGGCAGGCTGATGTATTGCTACAAAACGATGTTGTGGCACAAAATAGGTTTGGACAACGCGAACGAGATCCTTTGCCGAAACCTTCTCAATTTCTGAGACATAATCTGGGATCGGTTCCGTATTTGAGAGTATAGCTGACCAAGATACCAATGAACCTGCGATCGCGCCATTACCTTCTCGTGAGATCAGCCAAGACCGAATTAACGCTGTTTTCGCTTCTGCTAAACGTTTTTCATCTACTTTGCCTTGTCGGACATTCTCTATATAGCTATCAATGAGTTGTAAAATCGTATCTCGATGTTTTTCTTCGGAACGAGTAAAGACTGCGAAATATCCCACATCCTCATAACTATTGTTATAAGCCGATAGACTATAAACCAAGCCCCGCTTTGTGCGAATCTCATCTGTTAAATCACGATTCATCATTTTCGCTAAAACATCAAGACTCCAGCGATCGCGATGTTTATCACCGACAGTCTGAGCTCCTGTCATTAAGCGAATTTGATCGTTGAGCATTGGTCCCGCAACTTTGATGCGATAGGTTCCTTGATTGGCTGGGATTGCAGTGGTAATTGTGTTGGGTTTCCCTTGCGATCGCAAATCACCAAAGTAATTTGTCACCAAAGGTTTCAATTGTGATGGCTCAACATTGCCAACCACGATCAGAGTCGCATTCTCAGTGGTGTAATGCTGTTTGTAATAATCCAGCAGCATATTGCGATCGATTCGCTTCAGGGACTCCTCTTCTCCAATCACACTCATTGTCAAAGTGGAATTTGGGAATAATGCTTTTTCCACTTCTCGACTAAGATCGTAGCCATAGCCCCATGCTTCTAACTGATTGATCAACCATCCATACTGTCCTCCCTTTTCTTGGAAAACCACATGGCGCTCTTTCTCCACCTTATCTACAGGAAATGTCGGATGAAAGACTATTTGCGATAGCCAATCTAAATCTGTTGAGATATCGCGATCGGCAACCAGTGCATAGTAGCCAGTCTGCTCCCTATCTGTCCAACCATTCCATGACCCACCAATGTTAGAGATAGTATCTTTAACCTGTTCTTCATTCCAACGCTCTGTACCCGTAAAGACCATATGCTCGACATAGTGAGAAATCCCATTATTGGCAGCAGTTTCATTCCGCGAGCCAGTTTTTATTACCAGATAGACAATCACAGATTTGCTGTCAGGTCGATATTGATGCCACACACGCAAGCCATTGGCTAGTTGATAGCGTTCTAGGGGAATTGATGGATTCGATTTAGCTTCTAGAGATTTAGGTATGGTCGTGCTAGCAACGCATAGTAATAGAGGAAATAAAACTAAATCTCGAATTAAATTCATTGGTTTATGGATGGTTGATGTGGTTAATTATCTAAGTCATTTTGCCTTTAACTACCAGATAAACTGACCCTGGTAGCCAAAATCCAAGCGTTACGGCAAATCTAGAAAAGTTTCCTTGATGAGCACCGTCGATTAGAGTAAATATGCAAGATGCTATGCCAATCGCTCCTAAAATCCGTAAGGTGACAGGACGTGACTGAGGAAAGAAGCAGGTACTAGCGATCGCGCCAAGTACTGCCAAAATTAAAACCCCACCTGCTATAAATGTAGGACGCTGTTCTGGAGGTAAGGCTGCAAATCTTTCTGGGGCTGGCATGAACAGTAGGATACCCGCCACAATGGTAAGGATACCGAGAATATTCCAAGTCGTTTTACTCATGATAGTCTCTCTACAAAGATATGGCTAACTTGGGGCTATTATCCAATATTTCTCAATATGAATAGGTGATCGCAGTCCTTGCTCTTATGTGTTTATCAGCATACCTATCTTGTGATAGCGATCGCTAATCAACAGATATGCGTATCGATTTACTTGAGAGCCGATTTTTACATTTCATAAACCTTCTACATCAGGAGCAGCAGCAACTTTGTAGACTAGGTTGACCTTGGTTTGGGAATAGGGAGGAAGTTGTAAATGCCAATTACAGAAACCATTAGCATCGGGCTGAAAGCGATCGTTAGTTTCATCTTGTACGACTTCAATCTTGACTTTCTCCAGTTCAGAGACAGGAACCCGTTCGGTTAGCATAATTTCTCTAACTTCATCGCCAATATTTGAAAGAAAAATATTGATGGTATTGATAATGGTATTCCATTGGGTGAGGTGATTTTTATCGCGCTTTTTGGATGTAGTGCGCTGTACTCTCATCGTCGCATCTGTTCCCCAACCAAGGGCAAATTTTTCCTGTGGGGCGACAAAAGATACTGTCGTCCGTCCGACGTATTCTGTAGACCTCACGAGATCGACAGGACCCGCCAAAATTGGTAAGTTAGCCCTATTAGTTTGTTCGCTCTTGAGAACGACCTGTAACGCAAGTTCGGGCATGAGAACGCGCTCAATTGTAGCAGAAGATTGAAATTGAAATAGAGGTACGCGGTAAGGTCTGCCATCGGAGGGAACGTTAGCTTTGCGAGAGGCGCGGATCGAGCGAACTTCACCGCCATCATCAACCGATGGTAAATCAATCGTATCGGTTGCTCTGGTTTCCGCGCCTAAACCCGTAGTTTTGACAGTTTGATCGCGCAGTTCTACGGCAATCTTTTTTGACTTTTCGCGAATGTTAAGCAGATCGTCAGCTAGCAAAGGTGGCTCTGTGCCAAGGGAAGCGCGAGCAGTGGAAAAGACTAAATCCACATTTAGCCAGTCTTCGCCTGTGTTTTGCCAGACACAGCCATCGGTTCGGAAGGTTAACTGTGAATTCTCTCCCATTTGCAACTGAGCTTGGTGGTATGGTCGCCAAAGGGCATTAGGAACAACATAATCAAAGGCAAGTTCGTATTCACCTGTTTGGGCGATCGCTAAATCTGCCTCCAAATAAGCGGTATAAATTGTGTCAGGGCTTGCTTCGGATTGGATGCGTTTGACTAATCGAGTGATCGCTTCTTGAAGTTGGGTTTGAGCGTGGTATGTATTCAGGATCTCACTACGAATGTCTCGGAGTCGCTGAAAGATTGGCTGTAGTTGCGATCGCCATGCCATCGGATCGACCTGTCCCCAAGCGGCATCAATGGGTAACTCCTGCAAGGCTTTTGCTAAAATCGTGCCAATTTGCTCGAATTGTTCTTCGAGATATTGTCGATCTTCGGTGAGAACTTGGTACCGATCGTACTGCGATCGCCATTCTTTTTTTAACTCTTCCACTAATCCAGTGCGATCGCTTTCCTTGATTAACATCCGACGGCGCACGCGCACATCATTAACCCTTGAATTAACATCACCAGTAAATTCAGTGCCAGTAAATTCAGCGCGAAGGGACTTATCGGAAAGTACGGGTGCAACGCGATCGACCTTTACTCGCCACAAACCCGCCGTCAAGGTGGCTTTGCCAATGCGTTGGGCTTGAGCGCGATCTTCCAGTAAGGTGACAGTAGTGACGGGAGCATCGAGGGTTAGGGCTTGAATTTCCGTTGATTGCATAGCTATTCCTCTCTCCTATTTCCATTAACTAGTTCATTGTCTACAAAGGTCTTGATGGTGTAATCGGCGGTTAATTCCCTTTCACCACCTGCGGGAACTTCGATTTGCCAGCGATAACCACCTTTAATTGGTTCATTACGTTCCTGCTGCTCGTATTTTTCCCAAGCGGGGGTTACTTGGGTGACATTGACATCAACCTTTGCATCGGGTTGCGGGATGGGAATACGTTCGCGGACTTCAATTTTGGCAACTCTACCCATACGATTGGCGATCGCGATATGAATGCTGTGGCGCAGTTCATTAAAAGACACAAGACTCATACCCGATCGCACTTCTTTAAAAGAGGTGTTACGAGCAACTTTTATTGCCTGCTCTACACTCAAAGCTAATTCCATTTGCCCTCTCGGCGGCACTGTTGCGATTGTCTTTGAGAGAATATATTGTCCATCAACATAGATGTCAGCAAGTCCTAAAAGCAATGGCGCATTCAGAGGATTACGAAGTTGGGCAATACGGAAGACATTTGCATCTTCTCTAGGTACGACGATATAACGAATATCAATTTCTGCATTCTCTTGCAATAGAGCAACAGAATGATACTGACCATCGGAAGGCACATCAATCCGTCCAGTACCCAAATAAACAAAGTCAAAATTACCAACTTCCTTACGAATATTGCTTGAGCCAAAGCGTGGGAGAACTTGATTGCAAAAAGTGCGATCAAAAGCCGTTTGCAAGACTGTCTCAATCTCAAAGTTAACTGTCATCTGCCAACGTTGGAGCGATTCTAAATAGAGCGTCCTCGGATCGGGAATACTTAGTTTTCCGCGTTGTCTAGTATTGCTAGGTTCGGCTAAACGCATTAGCCCATAATTTTTAATATCCGCACTAGGATCAAAAATCGGTTCGGGAATTGGATCACCTCCTCTACCTCTATATTCATCTGCATGGGGAGCCATCATTGCTGCTTGACTACCTATACTCCTAACCATCATTGGTGATTTAGGAGATGGAGATCTCACCCCTCCAGGTGCAACATTTTTGCTAAATGAGGCGCTTAGCATCTCTAGATCGTTAAAATCATCATTAACGGCTGGTGCAGGTTTAGAAACACCGCCAAGCAATGCCTCTAATTCAGAGAAAGATAACTCTTCTCTCTTGTCTAAGTGGGTGACTATCCGTTTAAAAAATGGAAATTTTGGTATACCCATTAGTTGATTGATGGTTGGGACTTTCAGGGGTTCACCAGTTAGATCGCTCAACTGCACAACATGCTCGTTGTCTTGAACCTGTTTTTGGCGATCGTAGTCTTCAAATAGAAGTTCTGCACCTTTAGGAGGACTGCGCCAAGCCTTTTTACTCGGCAATGTTTGCGATCGCCCTAAGCGTAAAGAAGGCAATTCAGGCAACTCGCACCAGCCTGTGGGTGTTGCTGTAGAAAGTTCGATCTGCACACCATTCCAATCCTCGCCTGTACGCTGAGCGATCAAGGCTCGTACAGCGATCGCTGCGGTATTGGTAGCACTATTGAGACGGCAAACATAGGTGGGTGTCCACCTTGCTCCATTGATAAAATATTCCACCACTAGTTGCAGGCTCTCAGGGGATGGCAGCGCTGCGGTTTGAATATCGCTAATATGGAGACGCGCAATAATGGTTTTGAGTAGATCGTGTTCCTTGGCAACATTGGCATTGGAGGCAAGGAATTGTTTCTGTTGGAGGTCGGCGAAATGTTCCTGAGCCTTGCGTAATTTTTCTTGGAGTTCCCGCTTTTCTTGAATGCGGAGTTGCTTTTGTTCGTCCTTAAAATTTGCTAAGGCTAGTCTCGCCCCTGTGGGAGATTGAGGTGGTGCTTTTCCTTCTTCACCTATGGGGCGATCGGGGACATGCAACTCACTCAAAATTAGGATTTCTAAATCGATCGCGCTCTGCAAATCTTCTAGGCGATCGACCTCTACTTTAGCGGTTTGAATTTCTGCTTCTAACGATGACAGCGAGATTTCGGGCGGCGGTGGAACGCTCAAGCCAACCCTTACATCTGTAACTATTACACTATCAGCACTCACATTTTCGTTCGCAGCACTAGGCTCAACACGTACACGCACACTTGCATCATCTATGGCTAGAGGCAATCCAACAATCTCCACTTCAGTGTTTTCTCCTTGCCATGAAATCGCTGACAAACTGGCCAATCGGGTCACAGTTGAGCCTTGAGCATATACTTTCGCCTTATCAATTTTGGAAGTAAGCTGAACAATTGACATAGTTTTTGGGTTAGGATTGGGACTGATAAATTGATTGTTCTGTGACTTTCTTTAGATAACTTTCTGAAAGTACATATCTAAATTCTTCTTTATTGAAACTATTGTCAGATGCAAACACCGTTACATATGTATAACATTTAAACTGAATTTCTTTGACAATTTTTGCGATCGTTTTACCTTCTTTTTTTAAAGCTCTAGAACTCAAACGAAACTTTGTCCAGAAAGAATGCTTGCATTTAATTGTTAAAACATACATGGGCTTTTCAGGAAAATGGATTAAGTGCTTGCGAACGAGATAAACAGAGTCGATATCTTGGTAAAGAGGGCACTGGTCATTGAATTAGTGGTATGAGAAAATAGAAGCAGAGGAAAGGAAAAAAAGTATGGAATGCCCCCACTGCCAGAGCCAAAAGACAATCAAAAACGGCAAACATCACCACCAAGATGGCAAAGCTATCCAGAACTATTTGTGTAAAGGATGCGGCAAGAGATTTAGTGAAAGGACAGGAACGCCAATGTCAAGGCTGAGAACACCAGCGAGTGCGTATCCTTAGCCCTGAAGATGAGGAGTGAAGGGATGGGAATCAGCGCCAGTGGGAGAGTACTAGAAAAATCCCATGTCAGCATCATGAGATGGGAGCAAAAATTGGCAACCCAGTCACAGCAATGGAGTTCAGATGCCCCAGCAGGAGGAGATATAACAGTCGAGGGAGATGAGGTTTACACTCGCGTAGGCGAGAACCTTCCCCCCCTCAAAGTCAAAAGGATGGACAGTGACATTCATCGAACATAGGAGTCGCTATTGGATTGTTGCCAAGGCAGGACTCAAAACCACTGAGTTATTTGCTAAAGCAACCAAAACAGCATGGCAATGGGCAAAGGCAAGTCAATACATCCGATGGTTTACCGATGGAGAAAGACGCTACGCCCAACAACTATGGCAAATGGCAAGTGTGCGCCTCACATCCACCGAAGTAAGCCATGAGTATGGACATCGGAAAGTATGGCGACATGGCTTGGAAGTTGCTATCAAAATTAAAGGTTCACAGGGCAATCGTCGTGTCGCATGGCTCAAACCAGAGCATCCCTATACGGCTATTAGCGATAAGAGTGACGTTCATGCCAATCATAACGAAGCAAACAACAGTGCCTTGAGAAGGAGGTGTAGCGCTTATCGCCGTAGACAAAACCTATATGCTAAGAATACCGAAGGATTGCAACGAGCAGTCACTGTGCAAAGATTAGTTCACAACTGGGTGAGACCCCATGGGGGCTTAGGGAAGAAGACTCCTGCTATGGCGATCGGGCTATATCATCGACCGCTTTCCATGCTGGAGTTGCTCTCCTGGAGTTTAGACTAAAAAAGGAAAAAAGGCAGAGTAAAAGAGATACAAACTGCCTAAAGTAGATGAAAAAGAAAAAGGACATCTACAGCCATGATTATTGATAAACTACAGGACTTTCGTCAACAGGTATATAGATTTTTAGGGAACGGACGGGATGCAATATTTGACCTGATGGATGCAGTATTAACCAGTCCAAGCGTAAAGTCCTTTGCCGAATTATCATTATCTGCGGTGTATCGCAGGAAATGGTCAAGTCTGTATGAATCATTAAAAGATAGTCGTCCGAGACGAGGAAGACTCAGACGACTGTGCGTGGAACAAATACCAAAAGACATCCGCCCCTTGCTAGCAGGAGACCATACAGGATGGGGAAGACCACACGCCAAAACGTTAAAAGACAGGAGCTTTGTACATCAACCGAATTTGGTTGAAGGTAATAAACCGATCGTGTTAGGGCATGACTACAGTACCTTGGGTTGGGTGCCAGAGATGGAAGGGAGTTGGGCAATTCCGTTATGTCACGAGCGGATCAGTAGTTTTGAGACAGCCGCCCAAAGAGGTGCATTCCAACTGGGACAAGTATGTCGAGATTTATGAGACTGTCAAGTAAAATGTGTAAAGTCTAGGAGCTAGATGTGGAGACGATCCTCAAAGAGGATAGCAAATCGATTAAGGGCGGGTTTCCAATCGCGAATGGGCATTGTCCATTTCTTAGAAATATTCCGCATCGCCAAATAAACCAGCTTGAAAGCAGCCTCATCAGTTCGACAAGCTCACTGACCAAGGGAGGAAAAATCTGTTGAGATTTAATCACCTTCCGCAAACTGCTATTCATTGACTCAATCGCATTGGTGGTGTAAATCGCCCTGCGAATCTCAGGTGGGAAAGCAAAGAAGGGGATAATGTTCGCCCAATGACTGCGCCAAGACTTGGAGATTGATGGATATTGCTTGTCCCATTTCTCAGCAAAGAGTTCGAGGTTAAACTCCGCCTCCGATTCCGTTGCCGCAGCATAAATAGCCTTGAGATCGGCACAAACCTGCTTGCGTGGTCAGTGAGCTTGTCGAACTG
>NZ_LIRE01000181.1 GCF_001402795.1 Pseudanabaena sp. 'Roaring Creek' | reverse complement strand
CTAAAACCTGCGGCGCACGCTGCGCGTGCGCCGCAGGTTTTAGATCTGGATTTTATGCCCAGCCACTTAGATGACTATGGGTGAAAGAAAACTGATTGCCAAAATTTATGTCTGATATCGCTGACGTAGTGGCGCATAGCAGTTTGTTTGGTAACAAAGCGATCAGGATAGACAAACTGATCGTCTACATTCATAACATATTTATCGCGATCGAGGGCGATGCCGCGATTCGATTTAATCGTCAAATTAACGATGGTTTGCTCGGAGAAGTAATTGGGAAGTTCTGGGAGCTTTGCCAATCTCTGTACTGGTTCTTGCCAATCTAAAGCTTTTTTAAATAGAATAAATCCCGCATTAATTGGCTCTTGCTGCTCGACATCTTCATAAATGAGGCGTTTGTCTAGGGAGTTCTTACAGTCTGGCAAATAATAGGTAGCCGAACCTTCACTAGTAGCTAGTTCGGCTAGATGGGAAGCTCCTTGAAAAAACAAAATATCGGAATCCGTATAGAGCGTTGCCCCATCAATGGGAATAGACATGAGGGCAGCAAGTTTTTTACCCATTGCCTGCTGAGAGGCGTATTCATAGACTGATTGGGGCAAGTCTTCTCTTTGAAATTTGGTTAAAAGCTGAACGTCAACACAGGGATGAATCCGCCGTAATAGCTTAATACTCTCTTCGGTATAACTTCCATCGGACATGATCGTAAATACCTTAGGAATTCCCACATAGCGAAGGAAAGATCGCAGACTTGCTACTTGTTCGGGTAAATCCCTTTCGCAGGATAGGGCATATACTTTGATGGGGACTTGTCGCTCTTGGGCGATCGGCAAACTAACTAGAGTCGAAAGGCTAGATTTATAAATAGATCGGAGGAAGTTTCCTTGGATTTTTGCTGCATGATAGCCAATGTTTACCATTCGTTCCTCTTCAAGTTAGTTGATTGATGGTGAAACTTAAAATAGCTGGGCATCAGTAAAAAACAGATCCAAATCCCTTGGCACATGCGCAGCATATGCTATGGGTTTGGGATTTTATATTTAATTGAGCCTAGCCAGTTACATCGCAATTATAAATCTGAAATAAGCGATCGCTATTAAAAGTTTTTCATTTTTGGGAAATCCCCATTTCAAGAGGAATAGGCGCTGATTTTATTATTTAACGTGAGTTCGGGATGATTTGAAACTGTCTTTGAGAAAGGGTTTGCTATGCAAACCCTTTCTCAAAGCCCCAAAGTAAAAGCCTTGGGTAGCAAGGCTTTTATAGATAATTCAAATAAAAACTACAGCTTCGACTTCGCTCAGCTAGCTTACACCGAGGGCTGAGCGAAGTCGAAGCCCGTCTACAAGTTATTTAAAACAACTATA
>NZ_LIRE01000180.1 GCF_001402795.1 Pseudanabaena sp. 'Roaring Creek' | reverse complement strand
CTAATACCAAAGCTCAAAATGGCTACGCCATTTTGAGCTTTGGTATTAGGCACTGGTGTTACTCCCTTCTCAGTGAAAAATTAGACGTTGCGGCGCTTCGCGCCGCAACGCTAATTCTTGGTTTTTAATGTCTAATTTTATAGCGGGAAGGGAGTAGGAAAAAATCAAAGCCCTATCTATTTTGATTTTGGATATAGCCACCGATAGAATAGGCGCGTTAATTGGGGCATGAGAAAATAAGCAAGCAGCCATACAATTAATCCACTGGTAATAATTTGCTTCAGCAACCAAGGCAAAGGTTCTAATAACGGATTTAATATGCGTCCAACAACTAATGATAGAAATAACACCCCCAACCAAGTTATCAAAGCAATTTTATAGCGTTTAGGAGGATATTTTTGGGGTCGCTTTGGCAGCTCAAACCATGTTTCTAAACCAGTCAAAACCTGTACATTTTCGGGTTGTTGAATTAGAGGCTGTACGAGCTCGATCCATTTATGGCGTTCTTCCGACTCTAGCCACCTTTTGAGATTTTGATGGTGATCGAAATGCAAGACGATTACATATTCCGTATTTTCTTTTAGATGGGGGCGGAGAATTTGTACGCCTAGATGACCATCAAAGGACTTGGCAACTGGGACAATTCCCCGCAACCAATCTTCATATTCTTTTTCAAGATTGCATTTGACAGAATGAGCAATAACCGCAGTAACGTGATAACTTTCGGCGGATATAGAATTTGTCATGGATAATTAACTCGATTCGCTTTAAAGGCAAATACTATTATTTACGTACTAAATCTGTAAAGTGCCTACTTTTTAGTAAGTTTTTTTAGTCAGTGACTGTAGTTAACGTGAGTTCAAGATAATTTGAAACGGGCTTTGAGAAAGGGTTTGCTACGCAAACCCTTTCTCAAAGCTCAAAAGTAAAAGCCTTGCCTAGCAAGGCTTTTACTTTTGAGCTTTTAAAATTTGCCAGCTTAACCCGAACTGACGTTATTTATAAAAACTAAACCCAGTGAGGGTTTTCAAAGCAGAAAATGACTAAGCCATTTTGTGCTTTGGTATTAGGATCTATAAAGATCTATCCTCATATATCCTCAATTTTAAAAAATTCGCTTTTATGTCTCAATTAGCTGAGTCAATCCTACTACCAAATAATTTAGAAGATGCCACCGAACAGGCGATCGCAGCTACCCATCAAGCGATCGCCAACGGCGCAACGCGTGTACTTGCCGATCTCCGATTTCCCGAATTAAAAGCGATGCCGATCGCCTATGAGTTTGCGGCAAGTTTTAATCAACAATATGGCGAAGCATGGCAGGCAATCTTTTCTGACGCAGGGGCAGCAGCTCTCGCCAAACGGGAATGGGTAGATCTGAATGTATCTGTACGGGGTGTCAACGAAGGTCGTAGGGCAATTCGGGAAGAGGATCGCGCATTTTTATTAATCGAGCCAACTTCCATCGAAGTCGAGCAGGTGGAAAAGTTAGTTCAACTCGCTGGCGATCGCCCCTTTGTCATGCTCAATCCGCGTCTGGAGAATAGTGAAGTGGGCTTAGGCTTAGCTGCCAGACAAATGCGCGATCGCTTTTTAAGTACCTTCGAGACTGCCTACTACATCAAACCCCTAGAACTGGGTGCCTTGTGGCGTTGCTATCCGCAAACATGGCAAGTCTGGCTCCAGACCGAAGAGGGAATGCAAAAGCTCACAGAAGTAGAACAACGTCCATCTAGTGACGATATCGATCGCCTATTTCGCCAGAAGACTGGTAAGCAATCAGGCTCCTTTCTAGGACGGTTGCAACAGTTTTTTAATGCCCTAGCCAGATGAGCATGTACTGATAAGCAGTTAACCCCAAAGATGAGTGGCGGCGCTTCGCGCCGCCACTCATCTTCCTGATGATGCTATAGCATCATCAGGAAGATCGCTTTACAAAACTTATCGTTAGTTTTTGCTTGAAATACCTGTAAACGCGGCATTTTCTGATGAGATAGAGTTAGATATTTAGTTCGAAAACCCTATACTGGGTAGTTATTATTTCGACTTTTTACATACCCTTTAAAGATCACAAGGCAGACACATGAGCGTAACAGCGTCAAGTGGTGCAGTAAATGCCCGCCCTCGTTTATACCAGACCGCTATAACTTCCACAATTTCCCAGATAGAGCAACAAGATCGCTTTGCGACGCGTAGCGAACTAGACGATCTGTCCACATACTTTCAATCTGGACAAAAGCGCATCGAAATTGCGGCAATTCTGACCAAAAACTCTGACAATATCGTTTCCAAAGCTGCTAGCCGTATTTTTACGGGTGGTTCGGCAATGGCATTTTTAGAAAAGCCCAAGGATGCAGAAGAACTTGAAGTAGACCGCGCTGGTCGCGTGGTTGACATCAAGCGCGGCATGGAGCTTGGCACCACTATTTACACTGAGGCAAGTGAAGGTGGCTTTTTAGGCACGATCAAGAACTTCTTCAGTAATACAGGACTGACGGGGGTCATCGATGCTCCCCCCGCCAATTTCCGCCCCATTAACATTTCTCGTTATGGTGCAGACCGCATGAAGAAGTCCCTCCGCGACTTATCATGGTTTTTGCGCTATGCCACCTATGCAATCGTTGCTGGCGATCCAAATATCCTTGCTCAGAACGTGCGTGGATTGCGGGAAATCATTGAGGCAGCTTGCTCGACCGATGCTACCATCGTTGCTCTACAAACCATGAAGCAAGCGGCTGCCAGCTATTTCCTCAACGATTCTGCAGCGATCGAAATCATCAAGCAGTATATGGATGTGGCGATCGCTGAATTCAAAGCCCCAACCCCATCACCCAAAGTCCGTCAGCGCAATTCTCCCGATCTTCAAGGTCTTGCCCTACCTCAGATCTACTACAACACTGCCGAACGTCGTCAGAAGTTTGTCATGAAGGCTGGGATGACTGGAACCGAGAAAAATGAAGTGGTTAAGGCTGCTTACCGTCAAGTTTTCGAGCGTGATATTGCCCGTGCTTACAGTCAAGGAATCTCTGACCTAGATTCTAAAGTAAAAAATGGCGAGATCTCGGTGCGCGAGTTTGTGCGTCGTTTAGGTTTGTCGCCTCTATATCGCGATCAATTCTTCTTGCCTTTCATTAACTCCCGCGCTGTAGAATTAGCCTTCAAGCATTTCCTCGGTCGCTCTCCTGAAAGCCGTGAAGAAGTTGCAGCTTACTTTGCGATCGTTTCTAAGGGTGGTTTACCTGCCCTCGTCAATGCCCTAGTCAACTCTAGAGAATATAGCGACTACTTTGGCGAAGAAACCGTACCTTACCAACGTGGCTACGGACAAGAAGCCCAAACCGCCCGTAACTGGGGAGCACAGTTTGACCTGTTCAACTACTCTGCACCTTTCCGCAAAGTTCCCCAATTCATTACCTTATTTGCTTCGTATCAACAGCCTTTGCCCGATCAGCATGTTTACGGAGCTGGCAACGATCCTCTCGAAATCCAATTTGGTGCTATTTTCCCCAAAGAAACTCGCAACCCCAATGCCTCCCCTGCACCTTTCGGTAAGGATACTCGTCGCATCTTGATCCGCAATGGCGCTGGTATCACGAACCAACTGGGCAATCCCGCTGCTACAGGTTCGATCGATCCCATGAGCCCCAAGGTGTTCAAGCTCGATCAAACCCTGCGCGATAACGTCAAGATTGGTAAAGGCGCAAGAAAGTCTTCCGTTAAGGGCTTGAGCATTACCAATTCAGAGACTTCTACCCAAGCCGTCATTCGCGCTCTTTATTTGCAAGTTATTGGATTTATCCCCTATTCTGGTCAGCGCCTCACGGTTGCAGAAATCAAGCTGGAAAATGGAGACATCACCGTACGCGAATTCGTACGCATGTTGGCGAAGTCACCCACCTTCCGCGATCGCTACTGGAGCAAGCTTTATGTTTGTAAAGCGATCGAATATATCCACCGTCGCCTTTTAGGTCGTCCTACCTATGGTCGCCCTGAAATGAACGCTTACTTCGACCTCGCATCGAAGAAAGGCTTCTATGCAGTGGTTGATGCCATTCTCGACACCAAGGAATACGAACAAGCCTTTGGCGAAGACACGGTTCCTTACGAACGCTATCTCACTCCCGCAGGTGTATCGCTCCGCCATAACCGCGTCGGTACGTTGAGCGAAGACAAGGGTACAAGAGTTGATATCACAACCACACCTAAGTTTATTGAATTGGGTCAAGTTACCGAAGTCCGCTCTGAAGTATCCATCAACGATCGCATCAACCAAGGTGTAGCCAAGAAACGCGAACAACGCAAGATCTTTAAGCTCACCACCACCGATCCTGTGGAAACAGCAGCATTAGTGCGTGCAGCCTACCGTCAAGTATTTGAGCGCGATATGGATGCTTATGTGGCTAGCGAACAGTTCAGCCAATATGCTTCCAAACTGGTTAACGAAGAGATCAGCGTCAAGGAATTTATCTTGGCACTTGGGACATCCGAGCTTTACATCAAGGAATTCTATACCCCATTCCCTAATACCAAGGTAATTGAATTGGGTACTAAGCATTTCTTAGGACGTGCGCCTTTAGATCAAGCGGAAATCCGTAAGTACAACCAAATTTTGGCAACTAAAGGTGTTAAGGCAATGGTAACCGATATGGTTAATAGCCTCGAATACCTCGAAGCCTTTGGTGAAGATGTTGTTCCCTACAACCGTTACGAAACCTTCCCCGCCGCTAACTACCCCAACACTCAAGAGCTGTATAACCGCTTGACAAAGCAAGATAAGTCCATTGTCGTGCCTAGTTTTGCACCCGTTAAATCGAAAATCCCTACCAGCGTTTAATACCAATTTCCAAAATGGCAACGCCATTTTGGAAATTGGAGTGTACTAGGACATAAAACCCAAGAATTAATTGGCGGCGCTTCGCGCCGCCAATTAATTCTTGGGTTTTGATTTGTCCTAATTCAGGTGACTGTAGCTATATAACAGGACTTGCGACAGCAATAAACATCCTTGCGACTAAGGGCAAAATTTTGATTGAAGTGAGAATAAATTGGTGACGGTTTTTCGGTATCATAAACATCAGATTAAAGTAAAAAGTTAAATTTATATAAAGGGCGATAAGCAGTGACTATCAGGGTAGCGATTAACGGATTTGGACGTATCGGACGTAACTTTCTCAGATGCTGGGCTGGACGCACAGAAACAAATATAGAAATAGTTGGACTTAACGATACATCTGATCCCCGAACCAACGCTCACTTGCTCAAGTACGACTCCATGCTGGGCAAATTTGCTGGTGAAGTTAGTGCCGATGACACAACTATTACCGTCAATGGCAAAACCATTAAGACCGTTTCCGATCGCAATCCCGACAATTTACCTTGGAAAGATTGGGGCATCGATCTAGTTATCGAATCTACAGGTGTCTTCATTGACAAAGTTGGTGCTAGCAGACATATTGGCGCAGGGGCAAAAAAAGTATTAATCACCGCTCCTGGAAAAAATGAAGATGGCACATTTGTCGTTGGCGTAAATGAGAAAGATTACAATCATGATGTCCATAACATCATCAGTAATGCTAGCTGTACGACTAACTGTTTAGCCCCCGTTGCCAAGGTGCTTTTAGAGAACTTTGGGATCGTCAAGGGTGTAATGACCACCACCCATAGCTACACTGGCGACCAACGTTTGTTGGATGCTAGCCATCGCGATTTGCGTCGGGCTAGAGCGGCGGCGCTGAGCATTGTACCTACCTCCACTGGTGCTGCTAAGGCAGTTGCCCTAGTACTACCTCAACTAGCAGGCAAACTCAACGGTATTGCCCTGCGTGTGCCAACTCCTAACGTTTCCGTGGTAGACTTCGTGGTTGAAGTGGAAAAGCACACGATCGCTCAAGAAGTTAACGAAGCATTCCGTTTAGCTGCGGAAGGCTCCATGAAAGGAATTTTAGAATATAACGAATTGCCTCTTGTATCTATCGACTATCGCGGTACAGATGCATCCTCAATTGTTGACTCTTCCCTAACCATGGTTATGGGCGGCAATATGGTTAAGGTTGTGGCATGGTATGACAACGAATGGGGCTATAGCCAACGAGTTGTTGATTTGGCAGAAGTCGTTGCCAAAAACTGGAAATAAAATTTAAAATTCCACAAATCCCAAAAAAAGAGAGGGAGATGCTTTGCATCTCCCTCTCTTTTTTTGGGATTTGTGGAATCAGTGAAATACCGCTATTTCGCTGATGTCCAGACCTATTGCCATGCAGTTAGATGGATTAAAAATCACACAAATTCCAAGCAAATTCTAGTCAAATGCTTATTTGTGAGGAAAAGTGAACTGTTACAGCAATGATATCCAGTTGCTATTGTTGTAACTAGCCCTGCCAAATTTGACGATAGAAAGTAATCTCGCTCTCTTTCCTTATCAACTGTCAAAATGAAATTTCCTGCCACTTTGGTTAATTTTGGAGCTTTTTGCAAGCGCAATCACCAGCAGCTAGTGGCTGGGTTGATTACTTTTTCTTTGTCTTTAGGACTAATTGGGCTGAGGCAAATCGGCAGTTTTAAAGAAGCGGAGCTTTGGGTATACGACAGTTTGATGCGATCGCAACTCCATGAACCAACCGATCGCCGTATTGTTATTGTTGAAATTTCAGAAGCAGATATCCAAAGATTTCGCTGGCCCTTTAGCGATCGTCTATTTGCCAAGTTAATCAACCAAATTTCATCTGCCAAACCCGCCGCGATCGGCATCGATAAATACCTTGATATCCCCGTTCTCGAAGGTCGCGATGAATTAGTTGCCGCCATTAAAAATGCAGGCAATGTGGTTAATGCTCAGTTTGTTGCTTTGGTTGAAGGAAGAAAAGGGGTCGATACTGCTCCAGATCTAGAGAAGATTAGCAAGTATGGATTTGTCAATCTCCTCACAGACAAGGGCGCGATCGTCCGACGAGCTTCGGTAGTGGGTGATTCAGGTTCGTTTGCCTTTGAGATCGCCAATCTATATTTGCAGAATCTCTACCATCGCCAACTGGAATTTAATCCTAATACCATTCAATTTAAAGCGGGAAAACAAATTATTCCCCGACTAACAGCTAATTATGGAGCATACCGCAAGGAAGATGATAGCGGTTATCAAATGCTAATTCGCTATCGAGGTCGACCAAGATCTTTCGAGCATATTCGAGCGGCTGATGTTATCGATAGTCTTGTTGCGCCTGAGAGACTGAGGGAGCGTGTAGTCCTAATTGGGGTGACCGCAGAAAGCCTGAAAGATAGTTATCCAACCCCAGTCACTACGGATGGAGAAGTAATGTATGGGGTAGAGATCCATGCCAATATCATCAGCCAATTAATTGGGGCGACTTTAGACGATCGCCGATTTATCCAAGTTTGGTCAAACGATCTCGAAAGTATCTGGATTGTGGCTTGGGCGATCGTCGGTGGGGCAATGGCAGCCCTCATAACCCATGCTGGTAAGAATATTGGGCTTTTAGCGACTATCTCTGGTGGGCTATTTGGGTTTAGTTACTTCGCCTTCAGTCAAGCTCTGTGGCTACCTTTATTTCCGTCACTATTGGGCTTGATTTCGGCAAATATACTGGTCATGGCTTATCAGTTAGCGATCCAACAATCTGAACGCAAAGTATTAATGGGTTTATTTTCGCGCCATGTCTCTAAAGAATTAGTCGATATTATTTGGGCGAACCGCGAACAATTTATGCAGGAAGGCAGGATCACAGGACAAGAGGTGTATGTGACCGTCCTATTTACGGATATGCGTAACTTTAGTACGGCTGCCGAGGCGCAAGCTCCTGGAGAAACCTTGAATTGGCTCAATAATTATTTAGGCGCGATCGCCAATGAGGTTTTGGCTCATGGCGGCATGGTCGATAAATATATTGGGGATGCAGTAATGGCGGTGTTTGGCGTACCGATCCCCCACGGCAATGAGACGGAACGCACGCGCGATGCCCAATGTGCGGTCGATGCAGCTTTAGCGATCGCCCACAAACTAGCTGCCATGAATGATGTTTGGACTGCCCAAGGATTACCGCCTGTTAGTACGGGGATTGGCATTAATTCTGGCATTGTCATCGCTGGCAGTTTGGGCAGCTCCGAGCGCTTGGAATATTCAGTTTTAGGAGATACGGTGAATATTGCGGCAAGATTGGAGAGTTTTAATAAAGAGGTGGATGGGGGACCCCATCATATTTTGATCAGTGAAGAGACCTATAAGCGCTTGGATAACAATTTTCAAACTGAGTTTGTAGGCAAATATGCCCTTAAGGGGAAAACACAGGAAACAGGAATTTATCGTGTATTAGATATCCAAAAAAGAACTAATCAACGCAGTCCTACAAATTTTGCCAATAAATAAAAGGCGGCGCAATGCGCCGCCTTTTATAGCTCCAAAGCTCAAAATGGCAACGCCATGTTTGAGCTTTGGTATAACGTGAATTCGGGATAATTTGAAACGGGCGTTAAGAAAGGGTTTGCGTGGCAAACCCTTTCTTAACGCCCAAAAGTAAAAGCCTTGCGTAGCAAGGCTTTTACTTTTGGGCTTTTAAAATTTGCTAGCTTAACCCGAACTAAAGTTATTTAGTTAATACCTTGACAGGTGTTGAGGTTGCAGATAAATCAGTGACAGTTAAAGAACTATCATTGGCATCTGATTTGGTATCTGATTTGGCATCCGACGCTGACTTTGATATTGCTTTGGCATTTGTGCCGAGGTCAGAAGGCTTATCAAGATGCTTAGAGGATGGCTTTTCACTGGCTGAAGATACTTCAGGTTTAGTTGCTTCAGGTTTAGTTGCTTCAGGTTTAGTAGGGAAAAACTTATTCGCATCAAAATTGAAGTTTTTGAAGTAGTTAGAAGAGGCTTTTGGAGCGATCGCCTTCGAGTCTTTTTCTTTCGAGTCTTTTTCTGAAGTTGCAGTCTCGGAAGTTAGAGTCTCTGAAGTTACCACATCGGATGGCTCATCCGATACCTTGGGCAAGGGCGCGGGAGTAACCGCCTTAGCAGGCTCGGTTATAGGCGCATACTTGCTACGAAAGATGGTGGGTGCAGTTTTTGCAGGTGTAACGGGTGCAGTTTTTACCGAAATCGGTGCGGGGGGCTTCACAGTTTCGACATCAGGGGCATTCTTAGGAGCCACTTTGATCGCTGGTGCTGTATTTGCAGGAGCAGTTATTGGCGCTGCTGGGGCAGATTTTACTTTAATCGGCGCAGGCTCGATCGCAGGCAAGGATTTTGTAAGTGGGGCTACGGGAACCACAGGCACTACGGGAATTATGCTCGTAGCTTTAGCGTCTTTATCGTTATTAGGAGAATCCGCAGGCTTGACTTCTTGCTTCAGGGGCTCAACGGCAGTGGATGGAGAGCTAGCATTTTCCTCTTTGGAGGTTGTCGGATCAGTTACAGGAACAGGACTAGCCGACTCGACAGGCGTTGGGGTAGGAGCAACATAGTCGGGATTGACAATCAAGTCAATATTGGCAATCTTTTCACCGCGAACAAGACGGGCTAGGGTATCCGTGCCATTGGGTTGATAGTTAATTACATGGGCGGTGCTGTTAAAGACATTGGCGATCGCATCCCCATCTGGCTCGATCAATTCCAATTTCACCCAGTTTTGTCCAGCATTAAATCCCTTGAGATAGATCGGTTCCCAGCGATCGAAGGTGAAGCTTTGTCCGTCAACTGTCGCTCGAACTTGCCAGTCATCGATCGCGAGATCGTCTTTACTTAGCTCAGGTAAAGGTACATTCTGCACATAAAAGTCGAGCATGATCGGCTCTGCCCCATAGGTTCCCACGGGACGGCTATAGGTTAGCAAAGGTACTTTTGCTTCAGGAGCATTTTCGCCAGTCTTGGTCAGAACGTGAAAAGTGGTCTGAGCGTAAGCACCCTCATTCTTGAAACTCTCATGCCAAGGTCGCGAAGCAAAGGCACGGATCGTATGGGTTCCCGCACTCAGATGCTCGAAAGTTACGGTTTGATTGAGGTCGTAGAGCGCTTTGTACTCTTGATTATCCAGAGTCACATGGACATGGGGACCAAGTCCAAACTCAGCATTTTTAAAAATTGGTAAGTTTTTTACGTCAAATTTGACCGATACGTCAGTGTTAGGGAGCACCTCATCAGGTTTTGGGCTAACAATACTGACCTGTGGCGTATATTTTTCGAGAAATCGGCTTAAGCGCTGGATTTCGGTAGGTGGGGAAACCTCAACAAGACTGGCGCTAGGGGAAATTTGCCGATCGGAATTTTTACTCTCTGGCTTACTATCCCCACCGCAGGCTGTGAGGTAAAAGCACAGGGCGATCGCCAACAACAAACTGGATAACTTTTTCCAAGGGATACTTTGCCAATATGCTTTAACTCGCGAAGTTTTTTGCTTGCCTTCGGGTTGGTTAGAGTTTGCGATCGCGCTCATAAAAACTATGCTCAACTCACATTACACAGGCAAATATACCGAAAAATGAGCGCTTTGCTTGTAAAGAAAACCCATAATTGATAAAACAATTTACGAAAATTACGAAAAAGTAACGGTATTGCTAAATAGGTAAGGATGGGCGGCGCTTCGCCTCGCCCATCCTTACCATGTGATTAGCATCCAAATTAAGACTGCCAAAGTAACTCTAGGTGGCTTTTTAGTAAATTGCTCTATGCTAAAAGTTATCACTTTCACGCTCAAAATTTTTCCCATCAATGCAAGTACGCCGCCAATCTGAAACTGCTCGTCCTAAAGGCTATGCGATCGCCGATCCCACTGACACACCTCAAAATATTTTAGAAAAAATTGTCTGGCACAAGGAACGAGAGGTCGAGCAAATGTATGCCAAGGAGCCTCTAGAATCCCTTAAAAATAGGGTGGGGCGATCGACGCGAGATTTCTATGGCAGCTTGCAAAATTCACAAACTCAACCCGCCTTAATCGCCGAAGTCAAAAAGGCATCTCCCAGTAAAGGCATATTTCGGAAAGACTTCGATCCCGTCGCGATCGCTCAAGCCTACGCCCAAGGTGGCGCAAGTTGCCTCTCAATTTTGACCGATCGCGAGTTTTTTCAAGGGGGCTTTGAATATTTACAACTGGTACGTCAAGCCGTTGATTTACCGCTATTGTGCAAGGAATTTATTATCGATCCCTATCAAATCTATCTGGGGCGATCGTGCGGGGCAGACGCAGTTTTATTAATCGCCGCTATCCTCACCGATGAGGAATTAACCACATTGCAAGCGTTAATCCATCAATTAGGCATGACGGCTCTCGTCGAAGTGCATACACAATCGGAACTCGATCGGATTTTACAGATTCCTGATATACGTTTAATTGGCATTAACAATCGCAACTTAGAAAATTTTGTCGTAGAACTCGAACAAACCAAAATCTTAATGGATGGGCTAACTCCAGAAACGAGAAATCAATATCTCTGGGTCAGCGAATCTGGCATTTATACCCGTCAAGACTTAGATTTTGTGCAAACCTGCGGTGCAAGTGCCGTACTTGTCGGCGAGTCTTTAATTAAACAAGAGAATATTGCAGAAGCAGTTACTAAGTTACTAAGCAACTAAGCAAAACTAGAAGAGCGTAGCGCCTGCGTAGCGGGCGCTACGCTCTTCTAGTTTTATAGCAAGGAATACCAAAACCCGTAAAGTTTCGCCCCTACGGGGCGAAACTTTACGGGTTTTGGTTTGTAATTAATTATGCCTAGCTACTTA
>NZ_LIRE01000018.1 GCF_001402795.1 Pseudanabaena sp. 'Roaring Creek' | reverse complement strand
AGCGATCGCCCCTAGTCAGATATCAACAAACAGCGATCGCCCCTTCATCTCCCTACAACAAAGCGATCGCTTTCACCAAATATCAAAAACTGCGATCGCCCCATAATCTCCCCAACCACAAAGCGATCGCCCCTTCATCTCCCCATCAAAAAGCGATCGCCTCCAATCAAAATCAACAACCAGCGATCGCCCCCCAACTAAAATCAACAACCAGCGATCGCCTCTTCACCTCCCCACCACAAAGCGATCTTCTTACTTATTAACTTGAGATAGCAAATCAAGATAATGAGATTTTGGGACATGTTTGACTATAAATTGCATCATTAAATTGAGTGAAGCTTTTAAAGCAATCTTATCGCCGTCAGAAATGACAGAACGAAATTCGTTGTTTGCATAACCAATAACAAATGCACCTATAGCAGTTTCAATATAGGTTTCTGAAAGCCCAGAGAAATTAAAATTTCCAATGTCATCGATAATATCTTTAGATAATTGGAATAAGATATCCCAATCTGCAAACGTCTGATCCCAAAAACCTTCTAGAAAATTAACAGCTACTAATTTCTCCATCAAGTTTCCTTGATACAACTGTAAATAAATGGCAGTATCATAAGGATATCTTGGTTTTATATCCCCAAAACATCTCCCTAATTTCCAAGGAACTACAATATCAATATCAATATTAATATCATGTTTAGTCAATCCTTTAAGATGCTCAATTAGTTTATTGACAACCAATTCTTGTCTAAATTGGCTAAAAAAACTTCTACTTCTTCTTCCCAGACATCGAAAATTTCTTGGTCTAGAAATTTCTTAATTGATAGTTCATCTACTTCCATTTTTTAGCCTAATTATGAAAAATCTTGATGGCACGACTAGCTAATTCTTGGGAGTAATGATTGATAGTACAAGTAAGCATCATCACCAGAAAGTAGTTCATCATCTTCTACTTCCTGCATCAACTTAGCTAAGCCAAAGTTTTCTAAAATTTCTTCGATTTGGTTATAAACGGCTATAGGAATTTGCACCGTAAGAGGACGATGCTGCTCGTCAAAAACATTTTGCTTTGGGATATCAAGCATCAGTGAGCTACCTCAGTATTCTTGTCATATACTAGCACTAGCCATGTTGACGATGTTCTGCTACATGGCGGATTTGACGAGCATATTCTTGACTGTCCATAATCTCAGGACGAGAGTTAATTAGTCCTTCACTTTGCCAATAACTTACTAATTCTGTACCAGTTCTAAGCTGACCTTCTAAAAATTTTCTAACAGCTAGAAGTTGAAGAATATATTCTGGTAAGGATAAACTAATTTTCCCTGCTTCCACAGATAGCTCTTGTTCTAATTCTTGAGGTAAATCTAAAGTAATAGCCATAGTCTTAATTTTGGGATTTGGCATTGCTGTCTATTAATATAGCAAATAACAAAAAAGCCCCGCAATGCGGGGCTTTTTTGTTTGTTAAAGCTTAGTAACGAGCGCTGTTAGGCTTGTGGACGATGAAGCTTTGGACTTGGCATTGCTTGATGTTGTCAAAAGCGACTACGCGGATGAAGCTACCAGGATAGCTAGAGCGGCAAGCTTGAACTTCGCTCAAAACTTCTTGAGGAGTTCTGGCGTTGAACAAGGGCAACTTCCAAAGAGTCCAGTAGTGGATCGCTGGATCGGAATCTTCGTTAAATTCGATCGCAGGATAGAAACCTTGCTTCAAGGTGTACTCGATTTGACGAGTGATTTGAGCATCGCTCAAAGGTGGAAGGTAAGAAAGAGTTTCGTAACGACGCTCTTTAGGTAAAGTTTGCATTATTTCCTCGCGATTGAAATTAAATTGCTATTGATTTGATTGAGGGGAAGAGCGATCGCCATCACCATCTGAGTCTGCGGCAACTTCTGGAGGAAATTCGAGAATATCTACAGAACTAACTTCTAGGTTTCGATCTATATCAGAAACTAAATTCTCGCATTCCGAATATCCTTCAGAAGCCTGAACGCTCATAATGCGCTCAAAATGCTGACGACGAAGCTGCATATTTGATTGTTGGATTCCAGAACGAGTCATTTCAGGCAAAAAATCTAAAATCTCATTTGCCAGATGTTCCCGCACTGTCATCACTCGAAAAGCCATTTCTTGGTGAACCTCGAAGAGGTCTTTGATATAAAGTTCGCCATTTTGGAGTCTTTCGCGCGTCGAGAACTGATTAAACCAAAGAGCTTTTAACTTATCAGTTTCCTCCAATTGATCGGCAATAGTCTTGACAGCCTCGAAGGTCAAAAAATTGATCAACATATTGGCTGTGGACTTAGTACTGCGCTTAATATCCATAGGCTGACTTTACCAAGATTCCTTAATATAGTATTTCGCAACGCGAAACACTATATTAATGGAGCTAATCGATTACAGAGTATCCATTGCTTCAAACTCGAACTTGATTTCCTTCCAAAGTTCAAGAGCAGCATTCAATTCAGGAGACCAACGACCAGCTTCACGAAGGATGTCGCCACCTTCACGCATCATGTCGCGACCTTCGTTACGGGCTTGGATACAAGCTTCAAGAGCAACGCGGTTAGCGGTTGCACCAGGAGCAGCACCCCATGGGTGACCCAAAGTACCACCACCGAACTGCAAGCAAGAGTCATCGCCAAAGATTTCCACGAGCGCAGGCATGTGCCATACGTGGATACCACCCGAAGCAACGGGAAGTACGCCAGGCATAGAAGCCCAGTCTTGAGTGAAGTAGATACCGCGATCGCGATCTAGTTCGATGTGGTCTTCACGCATGAGGTCAACAAAGCCCATGGTGATGCCCTTTTCGCCTTCGAGCTTACCAACAACGGTTCCAGAGTGGAGGTGATCGCCACCAGACATACGGAGACATTTTGCCAAAACGCGGAAGTGAATCCCGTGAGTTTTTTGACGGTCGATAACAGCGTGCATAGCACGGTGAATGTGCAAGAGCAAGCCATTTTCGCGGCAGTACTTAGCAAGAGAGGTGTTAGCGGTGAAACCACCAGTCAAGAAGTCATGCATGATGATCGGTGTGCCGATTTCCTTAGCGAAGGCTGCACGTTCCATCATTTGCTCGGAAGTAGGAGCAGTGACGTTGAGGTAGTGACCCTTGATTTCGCCAGTTTCAGCTTGAGCTTTTTCGATTGCTTCTTGTACGAACAGGAAGCGATCGCGCCAGCGCATGAAAGGCTGAGAGTTAATGTTTTCGTCGTCTTTGGTGAAGTCCAAACCACCGCGCAAACATTCGTATACTGCACGACCGTAGTTCTTAGCAGATAGACCTAATTTTGGCTTGATGGTACAACCCAACAGAGGACGACCGTACTTGTTCAACTTGTCGCGCTCAACTTGGATACCGTGAGGAGGTCCTTGGAAAGTCTTCAAGTAGGCGATGGGTACGCGAATGTCTTCTAGACGAAGGGCACGAAGAGCTTTGAAACCAAATACGTTACCAACTAATGAAGTTAGCAAGTTGGTTACGGAACCTTCCTCGAACAAGTCCAGAGGATAGGCGATGTAGGCGATATATTGATTGTCTTCGTTAGGTACTGGCTCGACATCATAGCAACGACCTTTGTAGCGATCGAGGTCGGTTAGCAAATCTGTCCATACAGTTGTCCAAGTCCCTGTAGAAGATTCAGCAGCTACCGCAGCAGCAGCTTCTTCAGGAGGTACGCCTGGTTGAGGCACGAAACGGAAAGCAGCGAGAAGGTCAGTATCTCTGGGAGTATAGTCGGGGGTATAGTACTTTAGTTTATAGTCCTGAACACCTGCATCGTACCCAGCCTTAGCTTTAGACTGTGTTTTTGAGTAAGACATTAATATCTCCTTACTAGATTTAAATGAAAATCGACGAACCACACTAGGCGGCAAAAGAGCGCGTTGAAAAGCGCGGCAAAAAAACTCAAGAGTCAGAGTCAATAGTCAAATCGAAAATTATAGAAAGATTAAAAATCTATTAAAATCTAATTAGCCCTTTGAGATCTGCTTCTTTGTTGGAATAATTTTTTGCTTTATATAAGTTAATCCTATCAGGAATTCTTCGTGTGAAGTCCTTGAGCGATGTCTTTAATTTAAACATAAAGTGCGTATCCACATTTACTTTTTTTGCAAAAAAATTTTTGAAGCTAACTGTTTCAAGCGCCAAATTGATATAAAAAATTGATATAGCCCTAATAAGCTAGATATATCCTCTGGCTATTGTTTTAGAAATATATATGCCAATCTAGATGCTCAAACCCTTTCAACGCATGGATGAGAGAATCTTACTATACCGATGTTTATATTAAGAAAAACGAGAATATATCGATCTATTTTTTCAGTCACTCGATACATTCCAACCTAAAAACTAACATGAATGTTTAGTAATCCTAATAAGATTAAAACAATATTAGAAATTCTAATGTCTCGTATACAAATACAAAATCAATCGATTTCGATCCTACTTTGTTGTTAAGTTGCCCGTTGATTTATCTAGAGTATTTCTACTCATTGCTGTTCCCTTCGAGGCAGATGTATTTTGTGACCTGTTTCTTTAGGCGGTTTGCTTCGCGAGCCATGCTAATAGGACTAGTTCAAGGGTTTGGTTGTTTTTGTGCAGCTCTTGCTTGACCCATTGGGCGATCGCGTCAATTGCCGAGAAGTTAGACCCCGCTTGCCATTTCACGTCAATACCCATAGAGGTGAGGTGCGTACCTTCGAGAGTTTGGAGAATAACGGTTTTGGGAAATTTCTGCTGAAGCAACTGGGCAAGGGCGGAGATTTCGTCAATGTCATCATCGACAAATTTAACTAATAAATTTTGGGTGGTTGGGTAATTGGCGGTAACTATTTGCTCGGTTTCCTTAGGGCTAGGGGTAAACTCCATTGATGACATTTCGGGGATCGTGTTAGCTAGGTTTTTAAAGAAAGGAATTGAGCGATCGGCACTGTAGTTGTTGTAGGCGATGTAGATATTGCCAGCACGGGTGGGTTTGTAAAGGCTATTAATTAATAAATGGATTTTGCAGCCCATACTGTGACCCATGCCAAACACGGGGAAATAATCGAGAAATAGTTTGCTGCGGGCTTTACGAAAGGAGTTATGGACTTCGCGAGCAATTTGGCGATGATCGAATGTGTTGTTCAGGAAGGGGGTAGCGACGATCGCATAGTTATTTTGGGCGAGCTGTTCTAAAACTCGGCTATAGGCAACATGGGGCGCAGCCGCAAAAAATGCGCCACCCAGAAAGTGAATTACGCCCTTGGGTTTCTGAGGGGTCAGTACCCAATTTTCTTCGATCTGCTTCCACTCCATTGGTTTCGTCACTATTTACATTTCTTCATATCTACTTATTATAAAGCCAAGCACAGAAACCCACCAAAGGCAGGTTTTATACCAATTCCCAGAATAGCGTTGCCATTTTGGGAATTGGTATAAAACCTGCGGCGCACGCGCAGCGTGCGCCGCAGGTTTTAGGGTTTTATATTTAATTA
>NZ_LIRE01000179.1 GCF_001402795.1 Pseudanabaena sp. 'Roaring Creek' | reverse complement strand
CAATTCCCAAAAGTGTGGCTACACTTTTGGGAATTGAAAACCAAATCCAGTTCAATATCAGGGTAGCAAGAGAAATCTCGCTTCATTTATTCTGGGCTTTTTCCCTGAAAAATAGATAGACTGGTTGAACCTTTCGCGGAGACTGGAGCAATTAGTATCGCAGCATCGGCTAGGCAATATGCACAAAGATTTTGGTTAAATGATCTTAATCGGCACTGGTCAGCTAATGTGGGATGGATTCTGAAACGTCCATTTCATGCCGATAAAAACGACGTAAATACGTCGATCAAGATTTAGCTGACCAGTGCCAAAAATTGATGCCAGACTCTTTATGGGGTTAATTGGTCAGGGTCAATACCTTGCGATCGCAAAATTGCCTCTAACCGATCCGCTCTTTGTTTTTCCTGTACTTCAGGTAAAGGAATTACTTCTCCATCAGGTGTAAACCACCTTAATTGGTTTTCATAAATACCGAGATATAAATCTAATTGATGAATCCACAATAGTCCGTCATGATTTGGCGTAATTACTTCATATTTCCCATCAACTAAATGGAATCCTGCAAACTCTAAGGTTTCAGGATGAAACCAAAAGTAATTAGGTACGCGCCAAACCTCTTGATAGAGTTGTTTTTTCATCCCGCGATCCACTATGGCTGTCGAATTAGATAGCAACTCAATTACTAAATTTGGATACTTGCCATCCTCATCCCAAACTACCCAACTACGGCGATCGCGTTTTTCCGTACCCAATACCACAAAAATATCTGGCCCTGCAAAGTCCCTTGATTTGAGTTGTTTTTGATTATAATAAACAGTCAAATTACCAGAGATATAGAAATCATGGCGATCATGCCAGAAATATTTTAAAAGGCGAATTAAGAGATCGATTTGTTCTCGGTGAAAATCCGTTTCCAATTGCGGCTCATCACTATATAAATTTGTGGGTAGTAGCTGAATCTCATCAATAAAATCTTCACTGAAATCTTCAATAATTTCCTTGTTGACGGTTATTTCACTAGGTGGATTGACATTCAGTAGAACCATTACAATGCTCCACAGCAATACTTGATGGCAGCGATCTTAGCGATCTTATTGAGGTGCTTCACGCCGCCCCATAGATAGTCTATTATAACTTAAAGGTAGAGATAGGAAGCGTAAAGCGTCGCCTATCCCTTAAAGAACTTTGGAGATGAGGGCTGGTGCTAGAAATTAACAATCTTAACGTTCGCTATGGAGGTATTCAGGCTTTACAGGATGTTAGCTTACAGGTCACTGAAGGTGAAATAGTAACGTTGATTGGGGCGAATGGTGCTGGCAAAACTACGACCTTACGAACTATTTCGCGTCTAGTCACGATGGGATCGGGACAGATTATCTACAATGGTAAATCTATTAATAACTTACGACCAGATCGCATAGTCCAAATTGGCATCGCACATAGCCCAGAAGGTCGTAGAGTGCTCGCGAGACAAACAGTATTAGATAATCTGGAATTGGGCGCTTTTTTACGGAGCGATCGCTGGGGAATTAAAGCCGACATCGAAAAACAGTTTGAAATTTTTCCTCGTCTTGGGGAGCGTCGCCATCAACTGGCAGGAACCCTAAGCGGAGGCGAACAACAAATGCTCGCGATCGCTCGTGCTGTTATGAGTCGCCCCAAATTACTATTGCTTGATGAACCAAGTTTGGGACTAGCCCCCCAGATCATCAGGGAAATTTTTAAAACGATTGTGAATTTAAATCAATCTGGAGTCACGATTTTGTTGGTCGAGCAGAATGCTAATTTAGCTTTGCAACATGCTCATCGTGGATATGTGATGGAGTCGGGCATCATCACCATTGAGGGAAAAGCATCGGACTTGTTAATTGATGAGAGAGTCCGCAAAGCTTATCTAGGATAGGGAGCATAACGTCCGCTTAGCGGACGTTATGCTCTTCTAGGTTTTATAGCTGTCGCCAAGTCTAAACCCCAAGAATTGATTGGCGGCGCTTTGCGCCGCCAATCAATTCTTGGGGTTTATGTCCTATTAGACTTGGCGACAGCTATAAGTTTACTTCCTAGCTACTTACAAGCTTGTTTTAACCATAATGCATCTTCTTCAGTGAGCATCGGAGATAGCTTTTCTACGACAGAGGCATAATAACTTTCAAGCCATGCAATTTGTTGTGAATTGAGTTTGCGACGATCGATTAGCTTTTTGTCAAAGGGAATATAGGTTAAGGATTCAAACTCGTACCAAGGGGTCGCATTCGGTTCTACCTCCTGAAAACTATCCGCTTCCTGTTTTGTCATCTCTTTGACGAAATAGAGGTTTTCCAAACGGATACCTCCCCATTTCGGTTGGTAATATCCAGGTTCGATGCTGTTAATTGTCCCTAGATCGAGCGATTGATTTACCCGTTTGCTGATGCCATTGGGTCCCTCATGGACGTTCAAGAATACGCCTACGCCATGCCCTGTACCATGACCAAAATCTAGCCCACTTTGCCACATCGAAGAACGGGCAATGCCATCGATTTGACTACCAGTGGTTCCTTTAGGGAATTTCTGCATCGCACAATTAATATGGGATTTGAGAACCTCGGTATAGCGATCGCATTGTTCGTCTGTAGGTGTCCCAATGCTAATCGAGCGAGTATCGTCGGTAGTACCGCCATAAAACTGGGAACCAGAATCTAGGAGCAGCAAATCGCCATTGAGAAGTTTACAGTCGGGATTGGGATTGCTGTAATGGACGATCGAGCCATTTGCACCCGTACCCGCGATCGTTGGGAAACTGAGGTCATAGAATCCCTCCTGTTGTCTGTAGAGACCTTCAATTTTATCGGCAACATCGCGTTCGCTGATGGAGTGTCCCGCATTAACCTGCTCTTCTATCCATTTAATTGTAAGAGTTTTTGCCCAACTTGCTTTGAGATTTGCCCGTTGCATTTGTGCGATTTCTACGGCATTTTTATGGGCTTTAAAGATTTCGACTGGGTTCTCGGCCTCGATGATTTTGGCTCTGACTTCCTTGAGTTGCAGATAAGTTCCGTAAGTAGTTTGAGCGATCGCGACTTGGACGGAGCGATCGTCGGCAACCAGCGATCGCAAGGTGGGAATATATTGCTCATAGGCTAAAATTTGCACCTCCCCTGCTAGAGCCTGACGAACATTGTCGTCAATGCGCGAAGTATTGGTAAAGAGATACGCATCAGTGAGCGTGACGATCGCGTAGCTTATGAATACGGGATTGCAATCCACATCCCGCCCGCGTAAGTTATAAAGCCATGCGATCTGATCGAGCTTAGTAATGGGTAAAATGGCGGCTCTTTTTTTACCCATTACTTCACGAACGCGCTCTAATTTCTTTGCTAAACTTTCGCCAGTAAGGTCATCGGGAAGCGCAATGACTGGGCGATCGCCAAAGGGTGGAACTGCTTCTGTCTCTACCCAAGGGCTTTGCGATCGCACATTATCGACTAAATTCTCTAATACAGGGACGATATCGACTCCACTAGCTCTTAGGCGTTCGCAGAAACGACGATATTGGGAGACCGTAATCGTAAAGGGATCGATGCCCAAGCGAAAGGTTTGGCATGGTCGCGAGGTATTTTGTCCGAGTTCTTCAAGGGTTTCTTCCACGGTTTGATGCTCTGCTAGTCCTACTTTGCAGATTTTCTGAAGGTTCTCATCCACTTGCATCTCCGCCTGTTCGTAATAGCGCGAATCGACATATATCCAAGCGCGATCGGTACTGATTAAAAAATCACCTGCGGAACCTGTAAAGCCACTAATCCATTGACGACGTTGCTTGGCTTCGGGTAGGTATTCATTGAGATGTTCGTCCGCCGAAGGCACAAAATAGGCATCTAAGTCATGTTTGAGCAGTTGCGATCGCAGGGCGGCAAATTTCTGCGCAGTTTGCGGGGATTGGGGCGAGGGATTTGATGCGGTGGGAAAAGCACTCTGCAATAAAACCATGAAGTTATGTAGGTCTAAAAATTGGACTAAATTAAGTGGGCTTAATTAAATATAAAACCCTAAAACCTGCGGCGCACGCTCAGCCTGCGCCATAGGTTTTGGTTCTGGTTTTTAATTATGCCCAGCTACTTATAAGAATTTTAACCTATGGCTAAAAAGAGAGGGCGATCTGAAATGCCATCATTCTCTAATACCAAATCACAAAATGGCGTAGCCATTTTGTGATTTTAAAACCCTTACTGGGTTTGGTTTTCAATTCCCAAAAGTGTAGCCACACTTTTGGGAATTGGTATAAATCCCTTCCCAGTGAGAGATTTGACGTTGCAGCGCTCCGCGCCGCAACGCTAGTTAACGTGAGTTTGGGATAATTTGAAACGGGCTTTGAGAAAGGGTTTGCTACGCAAAACCTTTCTCAAAGCCCAAAAGTAAAAGCCTTGCGTAGCAAGGCTTTTACTTTTGTTTTAAAACTTGCTAGCTTAAATCGAACTGACGTTTTAATCTATATAAGAACCCCGATATTTCATTCTTTCCTTGGGCTTGGCAGATTTTTGAGAGTTTCTTTCAGATGCAAAAGAATCTGGGGATTCTGAGGAGTTATCATCGGGACTGCTCTCGATACTGGCTCCACGATATTTAATGATCAGGGGAGTTTTAACCGTTTTTTGGTTATTTTCGTTAATATTAGGTGCTGGCTTTAAATCCTCTGGATTATAGTGCGCACCACGATATAGCATTGTCTCTGGCTCTTGAGGCGTTGGCGCGTCGATCGCATTGAGATCATCTTGGCTAGAAGAGGATCTGCTAGATGCTGACGATCGCCTAGAATTTCGCGATGCTGGCGGCGTATAGAGTTTCCCTAAAACATTGAAACAAATATAGGGAAAGATGAGAGCGATCCCGAGAATCACCATGAACGAATTGATATTGGTAATGGTATTGGTAACGCTATCGACATGATTTGTCGATGCCCATACAGAAATAGCGCTATAAACCGCTACCGCAGTAGCAATTTGGAGAGTGCGATAAACAAAAGACTTTTTCATTAGCAATAAGGCTAAATGTGCCTTAGCAAAATTTATTTAATTTAATTTCTAGCTGCATGGTGACAATCCATAACCTAATCTTAAATATACCAAAATCCCAAGAATTGATTGGCGGCGCAAAGCGCCGCCAATCAATAATTATCGATCAAACAAACCAAGGGGATTTTTAAAAGCGTTGCTTTGCAACACTTTTAAAAATTTCCTTGGTTTGGGTTTGAGCGCAAAGCGCTGTCAATAGATAAAGATGGGTGGCAGCTCGCTCTAATATAAAATTGAAACTTGGTTACCATCATATTGAGCAATAGCGATGACGGAATGGATTACAAACACAATGAATTCCCTAGGCTATCTGGGGATCGGCTTACTGATGTTTCTCGAAAATCTGTTTCCCCCCATTCCCTCGGAACTGATTATGCCCCTTGCAGGCTATACGGCTACTTTGCCCAATTCCACTATTCAGGTGATTCCCGCGATCGCAGTTGGGGTAGTTGGTACGATTTTAGGCGCAATCCCTTGGTACTATGCGGGGTTACTATTGGGACAACAGCGTTTACAAATATTGGCGGGACGTTACGGGAAATGGATTGGCATTTCTGGCGATGATATTGATAAATCAGTAACTTGGTTTCAGAAGCATGGATCGAAGGCGGTACTATTTGGGCGCTTAGTTCCTGGCATTCGTACGTTGATTTCTATTCCCGCAGGCATCAGTAAAATGCCGCTCGTTCCTTTCTTTCTCTATTCAACAATTGGAACCGTGGTATGGGTAGCTTTATTAACCTATGCGGGTTACTTTTTGGGCAAAAACTACGATCTAGTGGAAAAATACATTGATGTAATTACTAAGGTCGTAGTCTTCGGTGTGCTCATCGCGATCGCGGTATTTATTGGCTATCGTCTACGGCGAAAATCCCATTAATACCAATTTCCACCATGGCAACGCCATTTTGGGAATCGCAAAACCTTACTGGGTTTGGTGTTTAATTCACAAAAGTGTTGTCATACTTTCGTGAATTGGTATTACCGCTATAACTTGACCCTTTGATCGGATATAAGAGTCTAAACCTAATAGTGATTAACGTAACTCCCATGCAATCAGAGAAGCTAGAACCCAAGGATGAGGCGTTGCTGGACGATCTATCCGATTTCCCCGAACATAGCCCTAAAAAAAAGTTTATGGGAAGATGGCGATCGCGCCTTGTGATCTTACTGATATTGCTCGTCACCAGCGGTGGTGGCTACTATGCCTATACCCAATTAACGGCTCCTACCAACAAAGATAGTCGTAAGCGCGAAAGGACGATCGCCATTAAACGCGCGGATTTACCGATTATCGTGACCGCTAATGGCACAATTCAACCTGAGAAGTCCATTAATGTCAGCCCCAAAAGCTCTGGTAGACTCAAAAGCCTGTTAGTAAAAGAAGGGCAGACAGTGAGGGAGGGGCAGATCCTCGCCTATATGGATGAGTCCAATACCTTAGGTCAAGTTACCCAAGCCGATGGACAGCTCGCGGCAGCACAAGCTAGTCTCGATCTCCTAAATGCGGGAAATCGCTCTCAGGATATCGCTCAAGCGCAAGCAAACCTGAGTAATGCCCAAGCGACCCTCGAACAATCAGAAATTATTTATCGCCAAAATCAACAACTTTACAAAGATGGGGCAATTTCTTTCCGCGATCTGGACAATGCCAGAACCACGATGGAGGCAAATCGCGCTAGAGTCGCGCAGGTACGCGAAGCATTAGCTCTCCAACAGGCGGGAGCTCGTCCTGAAGAAATCGATCGCGCTCAGGCGCAAGTCGTATCAGCCGCAGGTTCGCTCCAAATTGTCCAAGCACAATTGGAGGACACCATTATTCGCGCCCCCTTTGATGGAGTCGTGTTACGCAAGTATGCCGATCCTGGAGCCTTTGTTACCCCCACTACTTCTAGCAGTTCGGTAAGTTCGGCAACCGCTTCTTCAATTTTGGCTCTAGCCAGCAATAATCAAGTTGTAGCGAATGTTGCTGAGTCAAATATTGCCCAGATCGCCATTGGTCAGGAAGTCACAGTGCAGGTTGATGCCTATCCTAATAAAAAATTTAGCGGTCGAGTAGTCTCGATTTCACCGCAAGCGATCGTTAATCAAAACGTTACTAGTTTTGAAGTCAAGGCTGAGATTACATCCCAAGATAAGCAAATGTTACGGTCGGGAATGAATGCCAGCTTAGAATTTAAGGCAGGACAACTCAAGGATGTATTGATCGTCCCCACAGTCGCGATCGTCAGACAACAGGGTAGTACGGGTGTATATGTCAAGACCGATCAGGGTGAAACGCCCGTCTTTACTGCCATTGAAACTGGTGTGACCGTGGATGATAAAACCGAAGTGAAGTCGGGCTTGACGGGTAATGAAAAAATCTTTGTCTCCTTCCCTGAAGGCTCACGACCGAAGACTAATCCCAGTGGTATTCCTGGACTTTCCCCTTCACCGCAGCGCAGTCGGGGTTAGATGAAGCCATGCAAAATGCTAAACCTATCTCCAAATTTGCCCAACCACGCCTTCAAGTTGCCAAGGTTCCCTTTACCGAGATTCTGACCATGGCAGCAGAATCCCTATGGAATAATCGCTTGCGAACTGCTTTGACGATGTTGGGCGTAATTATTGGTATTGCGGCGGTGATTGCGATTACTTCGGTCGGACAGGGCATTCAGAAGGCTACCGAAAATCAATTACAGGCTCTTGGCACAAATTCGATCAATGTCCTCACAGGGGCGGCGAGAACGGGCGGGGTGAATCAGGGAGGAGGGTCTGCTTCCACCTTGACCTTAGAAGATGCTCAAGCGGTTGCCAAGGCTCCAGCAGTAAAGTTAGTTTCTGCCTATTTGCAGCGCACCCGACAGGTTTCCTATGAGAATCAAAATACTGCAACAACCGTAATTGGTACCGATGTTAATTATTCACCGATTAGAAATACTTTCCCTACGGAAGGTCGATATTTTGAACAGGAAGATATCGACAATGCAAAATCTTTAGTAGTGCTAGGTTCCAAGGTGCGCTCGGATCTGTTTGGTCGAAGCAATGCGATCGGTCAGAGGATTCGGATCCAAGGGGAACAATATCAAGTAATTGGGGTGATGGAGTCGAAAGGGTCTACTGGGGGATTCGATCAGGACGATCGCGTTTACATTCCGCTCAAGAATATGTCGGCAAGACAGGTCGGCAATAATGCTTTACAGGGCATATCCGTCAGTGGGTTTTGGGTGCAGGCTCTAGATGAGGCAGAACTTGAGGCAGCTCAATTTCAATTGACGAATCTCCTACGATTGCGGCATAAAATTTTTCCACCCCAGCCCGATGATTTTCGGATCGTGAATCAGACGGATATTTTAAGCGCTTTTACCAATATCGTCGGCTTACTGACTCTGATGGTGGGCGCGATCGCCGCGATCTCTTTGGTGGTTGGCGGCATTGGTATCGCCAATATTATGTTAGTCTCGGTCGTGGAGCGCACCCGTGAAATTGGGGTGAGAAAAGCTCTCGGCGCGACGCGATCGGCAATTCTCAACCAGTTTTTGACTGAGGCGATTTTAGTGTCGGGATTGGGCGGCGTAGTGGGGATTGCGTTAGGAATTGCGATCGCCTATGGTTCGGCAACTATTTTTCAATTTCCCTTTTTGGTATCGATCTGGTCAGTAGTCGCGGGATTTGGTTTGTCAATGATGGTGGGACTAGTGGCAGGTGTAATTCCCGCCCGAAGTGCCGCGAAGTTAGATCCGATTCAAGCTCTCAGAAGTGATTAAGAAGTGATTAAGAAGTGATTAAAATTAAGGAATATCTATGATTCGATTAGAAAATATTCGTAAAGCCTATCGTCTCGGTGAAGTGAATGTTCCCATTCTCAAAGGCATCGATCTGGAAATTCAGTCGGGAGAATATGCGGCAATCATGGGGATGTCAGGGTCGGGCAAATCCACATTGATGAATATTATCGGTTGTCTGGATCGCCCTACCTCTGGCAAATACTATCTTGAAGATCGGGAATTAACCACCTATAACGATGATGAGTTAGCCTTTATCCGCAATCGCCGCATTGGTTTTGTCTTTCAGCAATTTAATTTACTCTCAAGATCGACAGCGATTGAGAATGTGATGTTGCCGATGATTTATTCCAATATCCCCAAGGAGAAACGCCATCGACTCGCGACGGAAGCCCTTACGAAGGTGGGACTTAGCGATCGCCTACTCAATCGTCCCAATCAATTATCGGGAGGTCAGCAACAACGGGTAGCGATCGCCCGTGCCTTGGCTAATCGTCCTGCATTAATACTTGCCGATGAGCCGACGGGAGCGCTTGATACTCAAACTTCCCATGAGGTAATGGAATTATTGGGGGATTTAAATTCACAGGGAATTACCATCGTTCTAGTTACCCACGAACATGATGTGGCAGAGAGAACTCGGCGGATTATCCGTATTCAAGATGGCTTGATTTTAAAGCCAGAAAACGTTCCCGAAGTAATCTCCTAAAGTGATCTGCCTTTACTTTCTGGTTTTTATGTCCTAACTTTAATGAGAATAGCTATCGCTCTATCATTAGTGCAAATACCTTGATCGGTTATCTTTTTGTTAATGCTTTAAATAGTCCTCCCCTAGAGCAGACCCTCTCGAAAAACTCCAGCGAATTTACTGGATTAGTCAATACATTAATTATTCTGTTAATTGTGGCAACGGCGGTTGCTCTGATTACGAGGCGATTGCGGATATCCTACGTTGTGGGGCTAGTCTTAGCAGGTTTGGCGATTCCCAAACATATACTACCTACTTCCATTGGTTTAAATCCAGAAGTGATCCTCAATCTATTTCTGCCAATCTTGATCTTTGAAGCCTCGATCAATACGGATATCAGTCGTCTGCGCAGCACCATTAAGCCGATTTTGTTGCTCGCAGGTCCTGGAGTGATTTTATCGGCGACGATTACCGCGACATTACTCAAGTTTGGCATTAATCTAGCTTGGATTACCGCTAGTGCCGTTGGCGTAATTTTAACGATTACGGATACGGTTTCGGTAATTATTGCCTTTAGGAATGTGACTGTCCCGCGACCACTTGCCACCATTGTGGAAGGAGAAAGCCTCTTTAACGATGGGATTGCTTTAGTCCTGCTTAGTATGATTACTACGATTTTTATGCAGGGTTCCTTTACGCTTGGGGAAGGACTACAGCAGCTTTTTATTGCCTTTGTTGGGGGCAGTATTTTGGGCTTGGGACTGGGCTATCTCTGTGTGGGGCTGTTTCAGCAGTCGGATGATGCGCTCAGTAATATTTTGTTAACGGTGGCGGTGTCCTTGGGGACTTTTCAGATCGGTCATGCTTTGGGGGTTTCCAGTGCGATCGCCGTAATGATTGCGGGATTGGTAATCGGCAACCTCGGCTTTCGGCAAACCTCGGCTCCCACGGAGGTGAGTTTGCTGAATTTCTGGGAATATGCGGCTTTTGGGGCGAACACATTTATCTTTTTATTAGTGGGGATTGAAGTAGCGCCATTATCGCTTTTGAGTACCGCTCCTGCGGCTTTATTTGCGGTTTTTGCCTATCAAATCGGACGAATTGTGGCGATCTATCCCTTGCTCTATGGACTGAGTTTCTTCGATCGCCCGATCCCCTTACGTTGGCAACATGTCTTAATTCTGGGCAATGTCAAAGGTTCGCTATCGATGGCACTTGCCCTGAGTCTGCCCTTTGCTTTGCCTGATCGCACGCAAGCGATCGCCCTTGTCTTTAGTACGGTACTAATCTCCTTAGTGGGACAGGGATTGAGTCTATCTTGGTTTGTGAAGAAGTTGAATCTATCCAGTCCATCGCCCACGAAGCAACAAATTGAATCCCTTCAGTTAAATCTGATCGCCTCAAAAGCCGCTCAAAAGGAGTTAGCGAATCTGTTGGAGTCGGGGATTCTCCAAAAATCGGTATATGAGGAACTATTTGCCAGCTATCAAGCTAAGATTGCCTCCTCGGAACACGAACTACGCGATATTTACAATCAACGCATTAGCGATCGCCACGAAAACCCAGAGGAGCAAAATTATCTAGATGGATTGCGCCGCCGCCTTTATCTTGCGGAAAAGGTGGCGATTAATGATGCCATTCGTAAGGGATTGCTCTCCGATGATGTCGGGCATAGTTATCTCAAAGTACTCAATGAAAAGCTCCTGTTCCTGAGGGAAGACTAGGCACATAGCCCCATAAAGTCCAACATTTGCCTCACAAGACTGGGTTTCGTAACTACTAGAATTGTTGAGCCACCTTCTAAAATGGTGCTGCCATTGGGAACGATTAAATCTTCGTGGGGATGGGCTTGATAGCCGATGATGAGTGTCCCTGTAGGGAATTGGGGGTTTTGGGCGATCTCGGCAACCGTCAACCCAACAATGGCACAAAGTTGCGGAATTGATAGTTTGACGACTTCGACTTGACCCTGCTCAAAATGCATCATCGCATCGACTTGAGGATATTCGATCGCATTGACAATCCGTGAAATTGCCAGTTCCAATGTGCCGATAATATGGGTTGCTCCCGCTAGTTGATAGGGTTCCTCAAAGTCGCGATCGCTCATGCGCACCATGATTTGGGGTACGCCATAATGTTTGGATAGGGTCACAATGGCTAGGTTCAGGGCATCTTCCCGTAATGCGGCAATAAAAGCATTACATTTGCGAATTCCTGCTTCTAATAAGACTGTCGTGTTGACGGCACTCCCCTCAAAAGCCATCACCCCAATTTTTTGACGGGCATATTGACAGGCGAAGGGATCGGTGTCGATCACGGCGATCGTATGTCCCATATGGAGGAGGGTGCGGGCTAGGTCTAATCCCATCATTCCTGCCCCACCAATCAGAATATACATATCATTCCTCGACTAAAGTTACGGCAAAGCCGACCGTAGAGTAATACCAATTCCCAAAATGGCAACGCCATTTTGGGAATCTCAAAACCTGACTGGGTTTGGTGTTTAATTCCCAAAAGTGTTGTCACACTTTCGTGAATTGGTATAGGTGGCTGGGCATCATTAAAACCCAGAGTCAAAAGCTGTAGCGCACGCGCAGCGTGCGCTACAGCTTTTGGAGTTTTATATTTTGCGCCTAGCTACTTAGACGGTTTAGGCTCTGGTCTTATTTTTACTCTTATTTTGACAACTATTCTCGAACAAAAGAACCCCCAAGCAGTTTTTTATAGCTGTCGCCTTGTACTAGGACATAAACCCCAAGAATTGAGTGGCGGCGCTTCGCGCCGCCACTCAATTCTTGGGGTTTATACAGGGCTAGAAGGGTTTGCCTCTTGCGTAGCAAGGGCAAACCCTTCTAGCCTTGGGCTTTAAATCCTGTAAGCAATAAATTTTGGGCGGCTTCAGCATTGACGGGGCGAGAAAATAAATAACCCTGACAAAAATCGCAATGCAATTCTCGAATCTGGGCTAGCTGCTCTTGGGTTTCTACGCCTTCGGCGATCGTAAACATATCTAAGCTTTTAGCCAAAGCGATAATTGCTTTAATAATTTCCGTGTTTTTGCCATTTTTCCCAATTCGCATCACAAAGGAGCGATCGATTTTGAGATGATTGATTGGTAGCCGATGGAGATAACTTAGGGAAGAGTAACCAGTACCAAAATCATCAATACTTAGCTGAATATGTCGATCGTGCAATTGGGCAATGATCTTACCAGCAAATTCAGCATTCTCCATGATGTCGCTTTCGGTGATTTCTAATCTTAAGGAATCGCCATCAATACCTGTCTCCTCAAGCACGCGATCGATCTGCTCCAGCAGATCGAAGCTCATAAAATGCTTTACCGAAAGATTGACATTCATAGTTAAGGAATGTTTGACAATACCCGCATCTCGCCAAATTCGCAGTTGCTGGCAGGCTTGGTGTAACACAAATAGGTCGATCGCAATTACTAATCCCGTCTCTTCGGCGATCGGAATAAACTTATTAGGGACGACTAATCCTTTTTCGGGATGATTCCAACGCACTAGCGCTTCAAAGGAGGTGATTTCATTGCTGATGGAGTTGACGATCGGCTGATAATAGGCCTCTAATTCTTGACGCTCTAAGGCATGTCGGAGATCGGATTCGAGCTGAAAGTTATAGAGGGCAAGGTTATGCATTGTTTGCTCGAACACTTGATATCGAGCCTTTCCATTCGCTTTAGCTTGGTACATGGCGGTATCGGCATCCCTGAGGATATGTTCGGGTTGTCTGTAAACCCCATTGCCCATCACAATGCCAATACTGACATTGGTAAATACTTGATATTCGCTAATTTGAAAGGGTGCGGCTAATTCGCGCAGAATATCATCGGCAGTTTTGATGGCATCGGCATATTTTTCGGTATCTTGCAGCAGTATCGCAAACTCGTCTCCTCCCAATCGGCAGAGCATGGTGCCAGGACGCAGACAAAGCTGAATTCTTCGCGCGATCGAGACTAGTAGTTGATCGCCAACTAAATGTCCTAAGGAGTCGTTAACAGCTTGAAAGCGATCGCAGTCTAAAAACAATACGGCAAAATGCGATCCAGATTGTTGAATAGCCTGCTGGAGGATTTGCTCTAATCGCTTCATGAACCAAGTTCGATTCGGTAATCCCGTCAGGACATCATGCAGCGCTAAATGGAGTAATCTTTCTTGAACCTGTAAACGCTCCGCAATTTCTTGTTCTAGTTGGACAGTTCGCTGACGGACGCGCTGCTCTAGTTCGGCATTAAGTTGCCTAATTTCTTTTTGGGCAAACCGCAAACTTAAATGGGTCTGAATACGTGCCAATACTTCTTCTAGTTGAAAGGGTTTGGTAATATAATCTACTCCACCCACGGTAAAGGCTTTGACCTTATCAATTACCTCATCCAAGGCGCTCAAAAAAATCACGGGAATATCGCAGGTCTTCTCATCGGCCTTGAGCCTTACACAGGTCTCGTATCCATCGATATTCGGCATCATGATATCTAACAGAATCAGATCGGGTTTAGCGGCTTTTGCTACGGTCAAAGCCATTAATCCATCGGTGACGCTGCGTACCTTATAGCCTTGCTCCGTCAAAGTTGTCGATAGAAAACGCAAATTATTTGGCATATCATCGACTATCAATATGTCGCCGTTATAATTTCTAGTCATTATGTAGCCGTATCCATAGATGTTGTCCCAGAATTGCTTTGATGACTAGGAATTTGATAATCCTAAAAATTACCTGTAGTCCATGTTAAATTAGTTGACAATCGCTTTTTTAGCAGCTAATTGTAGCTTTCAAAGGATAGTTGGCTAGATATCTTGCCATAGACTAGATATGTTACTTCAGCATAGTTTGGCTGAATGAATTTGAAGCCCTATTTTTCTCATAAATGGTTAAGACTGCTAAGTACCTCAACATAATTAAAATCCAGATATAAAACCCGTGGCAGACTCGCAGCGTGCACTGCAGGCTTTAGGGCTTTATATATAATTAAGTCCACTTACTTATATACTTATATATCTAGCGAAGATATGCTATTGATTATTTGTGAAGAGCTTGTTTAGTCAAACCCATGATTTGATTGTAACAAAAATTATCCACAAGGGCGATTAAAGAATAGATTAAAACAGTATTATCTTCTGGAATTTCCTCAACTAATCCATTGATTAAGTCATTGTCAGCTAGCATAGCTGCTTGGTTGAGTTGGGCGATCCAATGGTCGGGCATTTGCGATAAATTGGCTGTAAAATTTGCCTTCAAGGTTTCTAGATCGAGGTTTTTTTTACCCTTAATATGGGGAGTGCTTTCATGCTTGTATAAATAGGTCACCCCTAAATATTCGGTTAGTTTCTCGAAAATGAGAGTTTCCCGAAAAGGTTTGCGGACAAAATCATCACAGCCTGCCGAGAGAATAATTGCTTTTTCTTCCTCTAAGGCACTGGCGGTTAAGGCGATAATTACAGTGGCTTGTCCTCTTAGGTGGGATTTAATCTGGCGAGTTGCCTCATAGCCGTCCATGACAGGCATTCGCATATCCATCCAGATCAGGTGCGGTTGCCATTCTTCCCAAATGGTGAGAGCCTCTGCTCCATTTTGCGCTTCGCGGACTTGGAAGCCAACTGCTTCTAGAATTTTGACTAATAAGTGCCGACTTTCCCAGCGGTCTTCTACGACGAGGAGTCGATATTCTGGCTGATCGGGAGCTAGAGAAGTGACATAGAGATCGCTGGGCTGATGTAAGGGGACTGATGATATCGATATACTAATGGGGATTTCCACTTGAAAGGTGCTACCCTCTCCCAAGATGCTACTTACGGTAATCTGCCCACCCATAAACTGGGCAAACTTCAGGCTAATGGGTAATCCTAAACCAGTTCCTTCTGAGGCTCTACGCCCGATATCAGTTTGCTCAAAGGCTTCAAATATTCTTTCTAGTTGATGGGCTGGAATACCTGCACCCGTATCTTCTATTTTGAAGATGAGGGTGCTTGAGGATTGTTCCTTTTGGGGATGTAAGGGTGATTCTCCTCCTAATCCATTAGTTTCTTCTTGATGGAGCGCCTCGGCCGATAGGGTGATCGATCCTTGTGGGGTGAATTTAATCGCATTGCTCAATAAGTTAATGAGGATTTGGCGGAGTTTACCTTCGTCGGTGACGATCCACTGCGGTAATTTCGGCGATCGCCTAAAAATCAATTTCACCTGGCGATCCATAGCTTTCAGTCGAAACATCTGCTCCAACATATCTAACATGCGATAAAGATCGAAGCAGGTGCTATTGAAGGTGATGCGCCCCGATTCGATCTTGGACATATCTAAAACATCATTAATTAATTCCAGTAGATGCTCGCCGCTGTCATGAATAATTTTGAGATAGGCGCGGTGGCTATCGGTAAGGCTGATGTCGCGGAGCATGAGCTGGGTAAATCCCAGAATTGCATTTAGAGGGGTGCGGAGTTCGTGACTCATACTCGCTAAAAAATGCCCCTTGGCTTGGCTTGCACTTTCGGCGGTCTGTTTGGCCTGTTTGAGTTGCTCTTCGACCTGTTTTCTGTCAGTGATATCGCGAGCCACCCAAACTACGGTCTCCCGATCGATGGGAGAGATGCTGGCATTCCACCAGATTGAGCGATCGAGGGCTTGATCGTTAGATGAGAGATACTCGACATTGAGAGTTTGCTGGGTTTCTAAAACCTGCTCAATGCAATTTGTAAAGAGTTCTGCTAGTTCTTGAGAAAATATTTCCGAAGGCAACTTGCCAATAATCTCGCTAGCTTCTGTCCAGTTCTCTTTGCGAGTCTCGGGGGTTTTGAGAATGCGTCCCAATCGATCGCGCACCAAAATGACATCATCCATCGCGGCAAATAGGGCTTGCATTTCGGCATTGGTAATCCTGAGTTTCTCTTCGGACTGTTTGTGATCGATGCCGATGGCGATCGCATTAGAAATCAGATCTATGGTTTGGATATCAGTATCTAAATGTGACTGTGAGAGCATCAAGATGACACCGATCACTTTCCCTTTGACGATTAGGGGATATCCAACTAAGGAAATAATGTTTTCCTCTTGTAGCCATTGGCGATCGGCTTCAGATATATCCGCCAAAATTTGATTAGTCAGGAGTGGTTGGAAATTCCCTTGGGTAATCGACCAAATTTTGGCTTGGGGAATGAGATGTCGCAGTCTCTCGCGATCGCTATGGTTGTAGTTTCCTGCACTGACATCGATATCTAAACTATTACCAAAGGCATTGAGCGTCCATATCTGGGCAAAGGCAACATTCATATGCCGCCAGAGAGACTCTACAAAGGATTGGAGTACTTCGGCAAGGGTATGGAGCTGGGTGGAAGCGGAACCGATTTCTGCCATTAAAATGGACAGATGCACCCGCTCTAGTAATTCCGCTTCTACTTGTTTGCGATCGCTAATATCAAAAATTGCTCCATCGAGCCACAGTAAGCGATCGTCCGCAAATATGCCTTGTCCCTTCTCACAGAGCCAGCGCAGATTGCCTTCGGAGTTGATAATTCGATATTCAAGGCTATAGGGCTGCCCGCAGGCTAAACTCTCATCGATTCCCCGTTTGATATGGTCGCGATCTTCGGGATAAATAATGCTTGTCCAGCTACGGACGCGATCCGCGACAAAATCTTCAGGCTGATACCCCGTTAAGCCCTCGACATCGCCGCCAATAAATACCATTGTCCAATCGCGATCGCCGTTGCAACGGTAGGCAATTCCCGAAAAGTTAGAAACCAAACTTCTAAATTTCTCTTCGGATGCTTGGAGATCGGTCATTCTTTCCTGAATCCGCGACTCCAAATTGTCATTGGCGCGCTCTAATTCATCAAAAGACATCTTTAAACGAAATGCCATCTGGTTAAAAGCTTGGGAGAGCAGATCCATTTCTTCAATCGCGGCAGAGGGAACTTCGCGATCCAGTTCTCCATTGGTCACCGCTTGACTGGCAAGGGTCAGCCTGCGGAGCGGTCGGTTGATATATTGAGTCGTAAATATACCTAAGGCGATCGCCCCAGCAAGGCATAGCACAATCAGTAAAATCGCTCTTTGGCGTTTAAGATCGAGTTGCTCGGTAAAGTCTGACTCTGGCACTGTCACCACGATCGTCCAGTTAAGCCCGCGATTGTCTCGATAGGGAAGTACTTTCAGAAATATATTTTTTCCCTCCGATTGGAATTTTAGATGCTGGGCGGTGTTAAGGCGATCTAGTCCTCCCGCCTGCTGCTCTAGATAGTTCGCTGCCACCCGAATCATGGGTTGTTTGACATTCTTAAGGGAGACTCTTTGGGAAGTTAGATCGTAGAGATTCTCTCGAACGGAGCTAGCGACTAATAAACCTGAAGGTTCGATGATGAAAGCCTGTCCTGTCTTCCCAATTTGCAAACCGTTTAAAAATTGGCTGATGCTGCCTAAGGACAGATCCGTCCCTAAGACTCCAATTCTCTTTCCTTCCGCATTATATACGGCTAGGCTCGCAGTAATTACCTGCTCGGGGCGATTAAAATCTTGATAGATCGGACTCCAAGTTGATTGGCGATCTCTTAAAGCAGCCCGATACCAAGGACGTTGACGGGGATCGTAGGCTTCGGGAGTTCCCGCTAGACTGAGGCGCTCTCCTTGTCTATTTAAGTTGTAACGATAACGTTGTAAACCCTTGCTTCCGTTAATGTTGATCGCTGTTTGGAGTTGGTTGTCAATGCGGGTAATACCCACAAAGTTACCCGTGCTCTCTTCTCCATAATAGATCCAAGAAACCATCGGAAAGTTATTAATCTGCTGCCATAGATATTTCTCGCTAGCGCGATCTTGAGTTTTTAATATGCCTTGACCGATCGCATCGGCGTTAATTCTATTGATTAAATGAGGGGTTTCTAGATAGGAGGTGAGCTTTTGTTCGATGCGATCGCTAATTTCGTTTTGCAGTTGACCGACGAGGTTGTCGATCGTTTCTTGTTCGCTATGCCAAGATATCCACGCCATCAATCCTGACATTCCCATGATCAAGATCGCAAACTGACCGATGAGAATGAACTTAAGGGTTAACTTTCGCGGCTTTTGAGGATTTGGGAATGCTAGGCGATCGCTCATGGGAGATATCCAGTAATCAAAAAGTCCATACCAATTTGTTGTAACTGCGATCTCTCGATGGCGATCGCTTCGGTCATCAAGGTTAAATCCAGATCGTCAATGGGACTAGGAGCCGTAAACCCCCCAATTAATTTGGGAGCAATAAAGGCGTAGATTTTTTGTACCATCTTAGCTTTAATCGCGGCTGCTCCTAGTCTTCCGCCACATTCCCATAAAACGGTGTTACAACCACGTTTGCATAATTCTTGCATCACGGCTTCAGGGGAGAGGATATCGAGTTCGAGCACTTCCACTTGGCGATCGCGGAGCTTTTGCTTTAGCTGGGGATGGCGATCGGGGGGAGCAATCAAGAGTGTCTTTTCGCTCTCCGTAACTTGCCATAGATTGGCGGTTTCGGGTAGATCGCAGCTAGCGGAGACCACCACCCGTAAAGGACAATGGCGGCTCGCTCCGTGGGTTGTTAAATGGGGATTGTCGAGTCTGACCGTGTTTCCGCCTGTAACGACCGCGTCACAGCCTCCCCGCAGATCATGAACCACTCGCCTTGCTTCAGCGCCAGTAATCCAATAGCTATGTCCTGAAGTTGTGGCAATTTTGCCATCGAGGGTCATCGCATATTTAAAAATGCCAAAGGGGAGATTTGTCCGCACGCGATGAAAAAAGGCTTCGTTTAGTTCTAAACAGGCTTGAGCCAAGACCCCAGTGGTCACCTTTAGCCCTGCCTCCCTGAGGCGATCGCGTCCAGTGCCAGCAACACGGGGATCGAGATCGATCGCCCCAATGACCACTTCCCCAATTCCCGCTTGAATAATTGCCTCGGAACAGGGTGGCGTGCGTCCGTGATGGTTACAGGGCTCCAGATTGACGTAGAGGGTTGCATCTTGCAGATTCTCTCCCGTTTGTTGGGCGGCGCGGATGGCAAATACTTCCGCGTGAGGCTGCCCCGCTTGCGGATGAAAGCCTTCCCCTAACACCCGCCCATTTTTCACAATTACACTGCCCACCATTGGGTTTGGTGCGGTGCGACCTCTGGCTTGGATTGCCAAATCAATACATCGTTGCATCCAGCGATCGTGTAGGTTCGTTGATTCCTTATCTGCGGTTTCTGTCATGAATGGACTGTTTAATAATTAAAATTAATAACTAAAAATTTAAACTATAGCAATCCTAAAGGGTTTGTGGAAGCCTCGCTATTTGCTTTTGGATTAAAGATCGGGGGTTAAGAAACCATTTAAGAATTGGATAGATCCCCCCCAGCCCCCCTTAAAAAGGGGGGAGCATTAAATTCTTCCCCCTTTTTAAGGGGGATTGAGGGGGATCTCTTAGAGTTTTTGACCGCAGAAAGTAATTCTTAAATGGTTTCT
>NZ_LIRE01000748.1 GCF_001402795.1 Pseudanabaena sp. 'Roaring Creek' | reverse complement strand
TATAGATAATTCAAATAAAAACTACAGCTTCGACTTCGCTCAGCTAGCTTACACCGAGGGCTGAGCGAAGTCGAAGCCCGTCTACAAGTTATTTAAAACGACTATAAGCCCAATTACCAAGCAAAACCATAAATAATCACAAAAAATAATCGCAAAGAAAAAGCGGCGCACAGCACCGCTTTTTCTTAGTTAAACGTAAGTTTAGACGTAGGCGGTCTGAAATCCCCACCAGAGGAGGAACCCGATCGCGCTCAAAACGACAATGCTAGATAGCATGATTGATAGGGGGCTGTCGGCATTTTCAAACTTCATGATGCCGCGATTAAAATCTGACATATAAGCAAAACCTAACTAGACAATTTAGATTACTTAACCAAAACAGTTTATTTATAGCTCAACTTCGATAGCGATCGCATAAAAGTAGCAAAATATCTAGGAATAAGCACTTTAGGATAGTAAATCACTTATGTTTGACTGGCTACGCATTTTTTGGTTGCCATCTAAGTCCATCAACAAGCTTAAGGAATTACCCAAACATGCAGGAGTTTATTACATCACCGCTCTGTGGATTGTTTTGTATGTTGGCAAAACTAAAAATCTCCGCAATCGATGGAAAAATGACCACCATCGTTATCAGCAGTTTAGGATTTTGCATCCCTTTGGCAGAATCCATTACAAGGTTTTAGCAATGGAGCAGATCGATGCTTATGAGAAATCGGAAATTAGTCGATTTCGCCCCAAGTGGAACGGGACGGCAAGGGTTACTTTTTGGAATTTACTATGTTTGTTTATAGCTGTGTGGGGAAGATTGACAATTTATATTCTGTTGCTTTTACTGGCGATCGCAACCCTGATTTATTTTCTGTAGATGAGCTAAGTAACTTTTACTTTTGGGCTTTGAGAAAGGGTTTACGTAGTAAACCCTTTCTCAAAGCCAGTTTTAAAACCTTGCGAGATGGGGAAACTAGATAAAGAATGTATCAATGTAAGATTTGCTTAGGACATAAAACCCTAAAGACGAGTGGCGGCGCTTCGCGCCGCCACTCGTCTTCAGGGTTTTATCTTGCGTTGCTATAGAAAGCAATATTTTGGGGAGGTTTTATTGGGAGGTTTTATACTGACAACAAACATCTATGGAGCTTATGTTGCTAACACCGAGATCTGTAAAGAGTCGATTTCGAGCTATTTTTACAAGTATTTTGCTTACTGCCCCACCCAATTTGCCCGATCGCCTAGAACCCATAATTGAACTAATAATTAATGACAACCTCAATCCGCTCAAAACGACCGAAAAAAATGAAAAAATAGATTTAACTCAGATAGATTTGACTATAACTGCGATCGGCATCGGAGCCTATTGGCATCAGGATCTACAGGAAATGCGATCGCGTCTACTAGCATTACAAACCTATAGCAAAGCCGATATTCAAGAATTAGTATTAGCCTACGTCATCGCCTTAGCCTGTCTAGGTGAATTACATCCCCGATTGCTTATTAATCATATCTGTGATGATTTTCAACAAAGGATCGCGTTAAGCAGTACCCCTCAATTGCAACAGCAATGTTTAGCTCAGCTACAACTCGCGCAGCAATTTGTAGAGTGTGGCGCAAGTACGATCGCATCCCATCGGGAAAAGGGTCTATCGGATGCGATCGCCAGTAGTTTGTACTACTTTTTGAGTACCCATCATAGTTGGCGCATAGTGACTACCCGCGCCCAAAGACATCCACAACCTAATCAGCTCCAAGTTACCATCCAATCAGGAGCGATCGCCGCCGCCTATCTGGGGGATGTTAGCGATCCTACAGATCGAGATCAAGCAAATTTCTCCAAAACATCTGCCAAAGCCATAATATTGGGCGATCGGCTATGGTCGGCATGGGTAGGTTTGTTCTAAGCCTCAAAAATTCATAGAATTAGACGTTGCGGCGCGAAGCGCCGCAACGTCTAATTCTTGGTTTTGTATGTCTATTTCTTTGGTAATCCCAAGAAGAGTGCGGTGGCGCAAAGCACACTCTAAATTCTATGTGCCGAGAACCGTCTATCCACATAATACCAATTCCCAAAAGTGTGGCTACACTTTTGGGAATTGAAAACCAAACCCAGTAAGGGTTTTCAAAGCTCAAAATGGCGTAGCCATTTTGAGCTTTGGTATAACCTATTTGTTGGTGCTAAATTAGATAGTTAATCAAGGGAGATCTACATATGCCAACACTCATTGGAATTTTGGTAACAGTCGCTTATGTATTTGGAGTTGTAAAATTTTTACAAGGTTTTCGACGTACCGACTTTTCTGGCAATCAAATTGGACTAGCATTACTTTGGCCAGTTCTCTTTGCCATGAATGGCAATTACCGTAAAAATTTTTTCAAAGCGCTTAAAGGCTCCTAATGACTTGGTGGAAACGACTCCGAGCCAATCCTCTTGCTTGGATTGGCATTATCATTTTGACGTTTTTTTACGCTGCGTCTTTATTTGCTGATTTCATGACCCCTTATGGTGTCAATGAATCCGTTAAAAATGGTGCTTTACTCCCGCCAACACAAATATATTGGCACGATCGCCAAGGTCAATATATTGGCGCTCACGTCTATCCTACGACTCAGGGTAAGGTCGATATGGAAACAGGCGATCGCGCCTTGATCGTTGATTACACCCAGCCCTCCCAGATCCAGCTCTTTAAAGCGGGACATTTGTTTAAGACCAGTAACGCGCCGCTTAATCTACTGGGAACCGACGAACAGGGACGCGACCAATTAACGCGACTTCTGCATGGCGGTAGAATTAGCCTGTTAATTGGCTTTATCGGTACAATTATTTCCTATACCATTGGTTGCCTTGTCGGGGGTATTTCTGGATATATTGGCGGTTGGCTTGATGTAGTTTTAATGCGCTTTGTTGAAGTTCTGATGTCAGTGCCTTCAATTTATCTGTTAGTAGCATTAGCTGCAATTTTGCCGCCTCAAATCAGTAATACTCAAAGATTCGCATTAATTATCGCCATAATTTCGTTTGTGTCATGGTCGGGTTTAGCAAGAATAATTCGCGGACAAGTGTTGTCTATCAAAGAACAAACTTTCATTTTGGCGGCTCGTGCGTCGGGAGCCAGCCCATTACGAATTATTATCAAGCATGTTTTACCCCAGACCATCACATTTATCATCATTTCGGCAACCCTCGATATCCCCCGATTTATAGTTGTAGAGGCGGTCTTAAGCCTTGTGGGACTCGGGATTCAGCCCCCCGATCCCTCATGGGGTAATATGCTGTCTTTGTCTACCAATGCCTCGATTGTCATTCTTCAACCTTGGCTAGTGTGGGCTCCAGCATTAGCAATCGTATTGACGGTGCTATCATTTAATCTCTTGGGTGATAGTTTACGCGATGCCCTTGACCCAAAAAACATTAGGCAATAGACTTTTCACAAAAACGTCCTGATAGTCTTAAAAAATATATCGCCAAAATGCTTAGGCAATTAGGTAGTATGAGACTAGGATTTAGGCTATTTTGTATTGTTTGTGACGGGTTTTTGCTCTTTCGTCATGTCAATCTGAAAGTCAGCATCAGCAAAATAGGAGTATATTCAGCGTGCAGTACTTAGCGGAACTTCAAAAAACTCAAGCAGCTTTTGGATTAGGTGGTAATTCTTCAATCCGTTTGTTAGCACGTAATACGGGCGAAAATGTTTGGCAGCCGATTACGAACGAGCAGGTTTTACCAATTCAAGATTCAAGCCAAGCCAAAGATTTTAAAGATGGTCAGATGGTAGTTGCCGAGGTTACGGGCAGTAACCAAGTGCAAAGCGTGCAAGACGCTTCTAGAAAAATTGTCAACATTTTGCAAGCCTTTTCGCGATCGCAGGACAAGTATAAAGCTGCTGAAGAAGAAGTTGAACAGTGGAAGCAATCTCTTAATTTTCAAAGTCAAGTACTGCACCGCCGCGAGCAAGAATTAGAGCAAAAGGAATTAGAATTAGAACATCTCGATACAAGAAAGCAAGAAATCGAAGAGTTAGAAGCCAAGCTAGCTAAAGAACGTAGCGAAATTGAAAATGTAAGAGCAGGCATTGAAACCGAACGGGGTCAGTTTGAAGCTAAGGCAGCAGCTTTAACGGTCGAGCAAGCCGAAAATATCAAAGCTCTAATCTCTCAATTATCGACAAATTTTACAAATCCAGATTCCCTAAGAAATAGGGTTCATAGTGCGCTTGATTTAATAAATAAACGCCAAGAGGTACTCACGGAATTTTGGCAAGGTTTAGATGGTCTCAAAAATGAGGCTGAGAAACAAAAGGGAATTCTAGCCAAATCAACGGAGGAGCTTAACAATCGTAAAAATCAATGGCAACAAACTCAAATTGCCTTAGCTGATGCTCAAGCGGAGTTAAAAGCGCAGCGTGGCATTCTCAAGCTACAAGAGAATAATATAGCGATGTCTAGGTTGCAGTTGGATGCCCAGATCGATCTATACGAGCAAACTTCTAATGCGATCGAGTCTTTGGGGGGACCAGGCAGCATAGAAGTATTGAGTCCCGAAGAAGAAAGTCGTTTACAGTCAATGACGATCGAAGAGTTGGAATCCACTATTAAGGCTCTACAAGCAGATTTCGATCGCTTAGTAAATTATGTTAGCGCCCAAGAAGATGAGTTAGCTGGACTTGAGGGCGAAATTGCCGATATCCAAAGTCAGGTAGAAACAGCCGATCAGTTTGCCAGAATAGAGCTAGAAAGCAATAAAGAATTTGTGGAGGAACAATATAATCTTCTGGAGGAAAGCGTTTCAGGTATGAGACGCGGGATGCAGGAACGTTTGTCCGTATTAAATCAACAGAAGGCGATTCTAGATCGTCGTAAAGGGATTACCGTTGAGGAGAGTCCCGTTCAGAGCCTATTGCCACTGCTTTCCCAAATTGAGGCGCAAAAAAATCGCCAAGAGCAAGAATTGATGAAGATGGAAAGTCAAATTGAGGCGGTGAGAAATTATACGCAGCAACAGCAAGAAGTGCTTGGCAAGCAAACTCAGGATCATTTACAACAAGAGCAAGCGATTCGTGCCTCCGAAGCCCAGCAGCAAGATCGGATTAGACTTGTTGCTGAGATGCTAGGGCAAATTAGTGCTCAAGAAAAGCTTTTGCGTCCTGTACAGGATATTGTTGACACATTGCGACCTCAGTTAGAAGGAGCAATCCAAGACTTAGGAAATATGTCCAATGGGAATAACTCTTCACAGGTATTAGCCGATTTACAATCGATTATTCAGAGTCTAGTTGCTTCCTGAAAAAACTAATTAGGACATAAACCGCAAAAGGCAATTGGCGGCGCAAAGCGCCACCAATTGCCTTTTGCGGTTTGCCTCTCTTTTATACCAAGTTAAGAAATGGCTACGCCATTTCTTAACTTGGTTTTCAAAACCCAAGAAGGGAATGGCGGCGCTTTGCGCCGCCATTCCCTTCTTGGGTTTTAATACAGAGCGGCTTGATTTAATCTTCGATTTTAATCGAGATAATTTTATCGCCACGACGGATAGCTTGAGCTACTTCCGTATCTTCGGTATAACCAAAAGCTGCATATTGCCCATCTAAGAAAGAGGCATCACCAAGGGTAATAAAAAATTGGCTAGTGGCACTATTGGGATCGTTAGTGCGTGCCATGGAGAATACGCCCGCCTTATTGTGCTTAATCACTGGTTTTTTTCCACCAGTTAAAATTTTGCCAAGGGTTGCTTCGCTGTCACCTTCGGCAAAAATTTCCAATTTGATGCGATCGCCCGAACCGCCAGTCCCATTACCAAGCGGATCGCCCCCTTGGATCACAAATCCTGGTTCGACGCGATGAAAAGTCAGCCCATCGTAAAAGCCGTGCTTAGATAGATCTACGAAATTTTTGACAGTGATCGGAGCGTGCAGATCGTCTAACTCAGCACGAATTGTTCCTTTATCGGTCTCTATTACTGCACGAATCATAAGTACGCTTACCAGAAAGTTTTTGACAATTTAAAAGCAGTTTAAAGTATAGCAATCGTCAAGGTGTTTCAAATATATCGATATGCTTAAAGTCTGGGCAAAGTCTGAGCAATTCATGAATTGCTCAGACTTTTGTTTAGTATGATGGAGTTTATAGATCGGCTTTGAGGATCGTACGGATTATGGATAGCAATAATTTGCTCAAACAATTACTCATGCTTGGTGTCGGCACAACTTCCCTTGTTTTAGAAAAAATCAAAGAAGCCAGTGAAGATTGGGTCAAAGATGGCAAAATCGATCCCGATCAAGCCTCCGAAATTCTCAACGATATTGCCAGCCGTCTCAAATCAGAACAGGGAAATTTGGAAACTTTAATTCAGCGCCAAATTCGCAATGTCATGCAAGATTTGGGAGTGCCGCGTCAAAATGAGATGGATGAACTGCGAGGGCGGATCGATCGCCTAGAGCGTCAGGTACGGGAATTAGAAAATAAACAGTGGCGCTAATTAATGAATGATGCGGGAATTCTGTATTTGGTGGGAACACCGATCGGTAATCTAGAGGATATGACTTTTCGGGCGATCGCCATATTAAAACAGGTTGACTTAATCGCTGCTGAGGATACCAGACATACGGGCAAGCTATTACATCACTTTGGTATTGATACCCCGCAAACTAGCTATCACGAGCATAATGCCCATAAGCGCGTCCCTGAATTGGTGGAAAAATTATTACAAGGAATGACGATCGCTTTGGTCACCGATGCAGGGATGCCTGCGATTTCCGATCCTGGAGTAGAACTCGTCCAAGGCTGTATCGCTTCTGGGGTAAAGGTGATCCCGATTCCCGTCGTTACCGCAGGCATCGCCGCCCTTACGGTTTCTGGCTTTGCCACGCAGCATTTTGGCTTTGATGGATTTTTACCAATTGACAAAAAGGAACGGCGCGATCGCTTAGAAATTTTGCGTTTAGAAACCCGCACGATGATTCTCTACGAAGCCCCCCATCGGCTATTACGCACCCTTGAGGATTTAGCAGAGAGTTTTGGCAAAAACAGACGTATCGCGATTGCGCGGGAACTAACGAAGCTCCATGAAGAGTTTTGGCGTGGCTCGATCGAAGGGGCGATCAGTTATTTTACCGATCGCGCTCCGAAGGGAGAATTTACCCTAGTGATCGAGGGAGCTGAACCCAGCTTTAAAAAATCTTGGACAGAAGAAATAATTATCAAAGAGTTACAGAATCTGATCGACTCAGGTGTTTCGCGATCGGAAGCTAGCCGTCAACTGGCAGAACTCGCAGAATTACCGCGTCGGCAAATTTACCAGTTAGCCCTGACCCTACCATAGCTTTATAGCAGTAGCCAGTTATGTTAGGACAAAAACAAAACCCAGAAGAGTGTTGCGGCGCAAAGCGCCGCAACACTCTTCTGGGTTTTATGTCTTAACTTATAACGAGCAGTTTCCCAGATGCTACGCGAGTGCCGCAGTTTTTTAATCTGGATCTTAATTACGCCCAGCTACTTAGTAATACCAATTCACGAAAGTGTAACAACACTTTTGTGAATTGAAAACTAAAACCAGTAAGGTTTTGAGATTCCCAAAATGGCGTTGCCATTTTGGGAATTGGTATAAAAAGTATATTTTCTTAAGTTTAGTGTCAAAAATTATTAACGGATGATCAATTTACATTAGACTCAAAATCCCAAGTATTTTGTATTTACAAATAGTTAAGTGGGGCATACTACAGCAATTTACTAAATCAAAAATCTTGGTTCTGATAACCATATAAAGATTAGTAGGTAATTCAGCATAATTAAAAATCAGAAACTAAAGAGAGTACTGCCCGCTACGCGGGCGATACTCTCTTCTAGATTTTAAGTTTACTAATGCTTAGCTAGTTAATCAGAATTAATGATAATGACTAATGGAAGTTTCATAATTTAGAGGCAAAGTAATGAAGTCTGATGCGATCGCAAATTCCCCAATTAGAAACTTAGTGATCATTGGTTCAGGTCCCGCAGGGCATACAGCGGCGATTTATGCGGGACGCGCCAACCTGAATCCACTGGTATTTGAGGGATTTCAAAAGGGGGGAATTCCTGGTGGACAATTGATGACGACAACGGAAGTCGAAAACTTTCCTGGATTTCCTAATGGCGTTATGGGCGCACAATTGATGCATGACATGAGGGCGCAAGCCTTAAATTGCGGGGCAGAAATGATTATGGAAGATGTCGTTGCTATCGATCTGAGCGATCGCCCTTTTACAATTACCTCTACTTCGCATCAAGTACAAGCCCATAGCCTGATCGTCGCCACAGGTGCGACCGCAAAACGCCTCAATTTGCCCAGCGAGACGCGATATTGGAATCGGGGCATTTCTGCTTGTGCGGTTTGTGACGGAGCCGCTCCCATATTTCGGGGGGTGGAGCTAGCGGTCGTTGGGGGCGGTGATACGGCGGCTGAGGAGGCGATTTTCTTAACAAAATACGGCTCTAAGGTACATTTACTCGTACGAGGAGAGCGTATGAGAGCGAGTAAAATCATGCAGGAGCGCGTTTTCGCTCACCCCAAAATAGTCATCCATTGGCATTCTCTCCCTCTGGATGTGTATGGAGAAGAAATCGTTAAAGGAGTGAAGATCGTGGATACGCGTACTCACGAAGAGCGAGATTTAGCTGTGGGCGGACTATTTTATGCGATCGGACATACCCCTAATACTGATTTATTTGCGGGACAGCTCGAACTCGATCCAACTGGCTACATCATTACGAAAGGGAAATCAACTGCCACAAATATCGCAGGGGTCTATGCCTGTGGTGATGTCCAAGATCGCGAATATCGCCAAGCCATCACCGCCGCTGGCACGGGCTGTATGGCTGCTTTAGAAGCAGAGCGATGGCTTTCCGCTCAGGCTTAAGAGAAGTGGGCTGTGCTTTGCACAGCCCACTTCTCTTTTTGGGATATAGCTATAGGTAATACCAATTCACGAAAACCTAAACCCAGAAGAGAATACCGCCCGCTGCGCGGGCGGTATTCTCTTCTGGGTTTTAACTTAGTAATTTTTTATTAGAGATGTAAATGTTGAATCACGGTATTTACATCTTTATCGCCACGACCAGAACAATTAATGATAATGCGTTGCTCGGGCGTTAATTGTGGACAGAGGGTTTCCAAATAGGCGATCGCATGGGATGTTTCCAAGGCAGGAATAATCCCTTCTAAGCGAGAAAGACGCTGAAATGCATCAAGAGCCTCTTGATCGGTAACGCTATAGTATTCCGCCCGACCTAAATCTTTGAGGTAGCTATGTTCTGGTCCAACCCCTGGATAATCCAAACCAGCGCTAATGGAATGAGCTTCCTGTACCTGTCCTTGTTCATCTTGGAGTAGATAGCTCATTGCTCCATGAAGGACACCAACACGTCCGAGGGTCAAGGTTGCCGCATGGAATTCGGTATTCGTTCCCTTACCTGCCGCCTCTACACCGATCAAGCGGACAGAAGGCTCATCCACAAATTCATGGAATAGTCCCATCGCATTGGAGCCACCACCAACACAGGCCAATAAAATATCTGGCAAGCCACCCCATTTCTCTTGGCTTTGACGACGGCTTTCCTTCCCAATTACCGCATGGAAATCGCGTACGATCATCGGATAGGGATGGGGACCAGCTACGGAACCGAGAATATAATGGGTATCGACCACATTTGTGACCCAGTCACGAATTGCTTCGGAGGTGGCATCCTTGAGAGTTCCAGTACCCGCCTCAACGGGGCGCACTTCCGCACCCATCAATTTCATCCGAAATACATTGAGGGACTGACGCTCCATATCCTGAACGCCCATGTAAATAACACAGTCCAAACCAAATCGAGCACAAACCGTTGCCGTTGCCACACCATGCTGACCCGCACCCGTTTCGGCAATGACCCGTTTTTTGCCCATACGGATAGCAAGGAGTACCTGTGCTAACGCATTATTAATTTTATGAGCGCCCGTATGATTGAGATCTTCGCGCTTGAGGTAAATCTGAGCCGTCCCATAATGTTGTGTCAATCTCTCCGCAAAGTATAGGGGACTGGGTCTGCCCACGTAGTCCCGCAAGTAGCCATCGAGTTCGTTGTTAAAGTCTGGATCGTTTTTGTAATGATAAAAAGCAGTCTCTAGCTCAGTGAGAGCGCTCATGAGCGTCTCAGGAACGTATTTGCCCCCAAAGATCCCAAAGCGTCCCAATGCATCAGGGCGATTTATGAGTTTTGGTTGTACTGTTGTTTTTGGAGCGATCGGCGTTGTGGTCATTGCGGTGAGTTGACTGATGAGTTAGATGAGTTAGCTACTATTAAAACTTGGTTGGCGCGTTTGTGGCGCTGTACTTTAGGATAACAAAATGATTAGGAGGATTTAGAGAGAAATTGCTTTTTGTGCGAGATAGCGATCGCATAGTACTAGAGCCACCATCGCCTCGACCATCGGTACGGCTCGCGGCAATACACAGGGATCGTGGCGACCTCGACCCGTGAGGGTGGTTTCTTCCCCTGACACGGACACTGTTTTTTGCTCTAATAAAATCGTGGCGGTTGGTTTAAAGGCAACACGCAGAATAATATTTTCACCATTGGAAATCCCGCCTTGAATCCCGCCCGAATTATTAGTGCGCGTACGCAGGCGATCGCCTTCCATATAAAACTCATCGTTATGTTCGCGCCCAGTTAAGCGAACGCCATCAAAACCCGATCCAATTTCAAACCCCTTGCTTGCTGGTAGTGACATTACTGCCTTGGCGAGATCTGCTTCTAACTTATCAAATACAGGATCGCCTAAGCCGATCGGGACATTTCGCGCCACACATTCCACAATGCCACCCACCGAATTACCGTCACGGCGGATTTTGTCGATGAAGTCAATCATTTTTGCTGCCATTTCTGGATCGGGACAGCGCAAAATATTGCTTTCTACCTGTTCCATCGTGACCATATTCGGATCGATGTGGGGTGCAACCAAATCTTTGACCTGTTTGACGTAGGCAATAATTTCTACTCCTGCGGCTTGTTTGAGGATTTTTTTGGCGATCACCCCTGCGGCGACTCTGCCAATGGTTTCCCTTGCCGAAGACCGACCGCCACCCTGCCAATTACGAATGCCATATTTTGCTTGATAGGTGGCATCGGCATGGGATGGGCGAAATTTTTCCGCCATTTCTGAATAGTCTTGACTGCGGGCATCTTTGTTTTGCACCAAGATCGTAATGGGAGTGCCCAGAGTTTTGCCTTCAAATACACCAGAGAGGATCTGAGCGCGATCGTCTTCGCGGCGCGGCGTAACAATTTTGCTCTGTCCTGGTTTGCGGCGATCGAGATCTACTTGAATATCAGCTTCGCTCAGTTCCAACTGTGGCGGACATCCATCGACGATCGCCCCCACGCCCCCACCGTGAGATTCCCCAAATGTCGTGACGCGAAACAAATGCCCGAATGTACTGCCCATGTTTAAATATTGAATCCTAAAAATAAATCCTAGCGAATATGCAATGACCAAAAATTGACCGTCAAATGGTCATCAAATAGTCATCAAATGACCATCACTTATTTTATAGTAACTGCCCTCTAATACCAATTCACAAAAGCGTGACAACACTTTTGCAAATTAAATGTGTAAATTAACGTCAGTTCGGGCAAAGCTGGCAAATTTTCAAAGCCCAAAAGTAAAAGCCTTGCTAAGCAAGGCTTTTACTTTTGGATTTTGAAAAAGGGTTTGCATAGCAAACCCTTTTTCAAAACCTGTTTCAAATTATCCCCAACTCACGTTATAACAATTTCCAAAATGGCAACGCCATTTTGGAAATCTCAAAACCTTACTGAGTTTATTTTTTAATTCACTGAAGTGAGCCGACACTTCCCAAGAATTGAGTGGCGGCGCGAAGCGCCGCCACTCAATTCTTGGGGTTTATGTCCTAATACACTTGGCGACAGCTATA
>NZ_LIRE01000178.1 GCF_001402795.1 Pseudanabaena sp. 'Roaring Creek' | reverse complement strand
TCCATAGGGCTTTGGAAATTCAACCTTTCTCCCTCACCAACCAAAAGTTGATTCTCGAATGTACGGCTATGTTGAATTAATACCAATTCACAAAAGTGTTGTCACACTTTCGTGAATTGGTATAAAACTCCAAAGAGAGTTGCCGCGCGGAGCGCGGCAACTCTCTTTGGAGTTTAATTGTTATGCCATAGGGGCGTGCGTCGGACAAAGGCAAGAAGGCAGATCCCCACGCTAATACATAACCATCCGCAAATAAGATTGATGAGGGGGAGCGCCTGCTGGAGAACACCTAGGGATAGAAACTTACCCATAGCTTGAGAGGAGAGAAAAGCGCTGACGAGTAACATCGCTGAGCCGATTTCCCATGAATGCAATCGCGAATTAGGATGGGGACGATCGCTTTGTAGGCTATTGGGCGCAACTAGCTGGAGAAAAAACCTCGCGATCGCAGGACTCACAAGGCAAACGCCCAACCAAGCGATCGCGCTTTCCGATGTTAATTTTGAGGGTAAGGAGAAAATGAGTAAAAGTAAAATACCGACAAGGATAAATGCTGTCCCTGCCAAAATACCTGCCCCTTGCGGCAATAAAACATTGGCTAAACCTAAACTGTCCCGTTCGGTTTCCTGCTTAGCCAGATGAAACTCATCGCGGAGGGTTTTATCTAGTTGATCGAAACGATCAACGTCTTTTTCGGTAGGTGACGGCAAATTTGTCATCACTAAGGGGATGGTAATATCGCGATTATTGCCCGTTAGCTGCATCCAACTCAATTCCCCGCCAGCTTCCTGTAATTTGACAATCGAAAGCATGGAGAACGATGTGATATCGATTAGATATTCGGCGGCAATTCCCCATAGCCCTGCAAACTTAAGTTGCAAAATCTTTTCGGGAGAATGTAACTGGGCTTGCCAAGTAAAAAATCCCGTTAATCCAGAAGCGGTTAAGACGATTGCGGCGATCGCCCTCAGATTGCTCGATAAGTCGAGCATTGTCCAGCAGAAAAGCCCAAAAACTATTAGTACCAAACTATTAAACTGTCTCGGTTGCTGACCAATTGCCGAGGGACTAACTAAAACTGTGCGATCAGAATAGGTAACGACATTGAGGGACTCGGCATTAAATTTTTCTGGCGGTTGCTTGCGATCGGTGGGGGACTTAAATCTACTTGACTGTAAGGATAGGGAAGCCGCAATTCCTGTAAAAATAGCGGCTGGCAAAACCCACCAAATCGCCACAAATAATTTGCTGTTTTCGGGCGATCCCCCAAGGACTGCGATTAAAACTAGCCAATAAGCAGCAATCCCCAACAATTGCGATCGCGAAAAAAGGTAATTAGAATTTTGGCGGCATACCTCCACAACGGACTTAGCCGTATATATTCCAATTATTAAACCGCAGACCAAGACCATACTGGTAATTGCCAAAAGATCTAACTCGCCTTTTGTTAATAGCCGAGCAATCGCAGTGGCAAGGATCACTAGACCTGCAAAGATAAAATTTACAGAAATAGGATAAGTTGCTTGTCGCCACCCCCACCCAATTCTGCCTGACACCAATTGTCGTTGTGTGTGGGAGGGCAAAACTTGCATAGGCAGTAAAAGTTAGTAGTTAAGAATATAAATAAGAATATAAATAAGATAAATGGGCAGCTAAATTAAACCGTGGCGATCGCTTCGTGACGGGCAAAAATCATCCGTCCTGCCGAAGTTTGTAAAGCACTCGTAACAATTACGATAATTTGCTTGCCAAGATACTCGCGCCCCTCTTCAATCACTACCATCGTGCCATCTTCTAGATAGCCGATACCTTGAGAAGCCTCTTTACCTTCCTTGAGTACCTTGATTTCGATCAGATCCCCTGGCAAGTAGGTTGGGCGGAGAGCTTGGGCGAGATCGTTAATATTTAAAACTTCCACCTGCTGTAAATTGGCAACCTTATTGAGGTTGTAATCATTGGTGATCAGAGTGCAGCTTAACTCTTGAGCTAAACGTACCAACTTAGCATCAACGGTATGTAAGTCCTCATAATCCGCAGAGTGAATGGTGATGCGATCGCTAAACTGATCGCGCATATTGTTGAGAATATCTAGCCCCCTTCTACCACGCACTCGTTTTTGATCGTTAGAGCTATCGGCGATCGTTTGTAACTCTTGAATCACAAAATGGGGAATCAATAATTGTCCTTCTAAAAAACCCGTCTCCATCAAAGTTTGAATGCGCCCATCAATTACCGTACTGGTATCGAGTACTTTCGCGGTAGCCGTACGCAAAGTACCATCAGCTAATAGGCTACTTTCGACATTGTTGGGATTGATCAAACGCAATAGAGCGCGTCCGTGGGTATCGGAGAGCGTCATTCCCGAATAAGCAAAGATAATGCTGACCAAGATGGCGGTAAGGGGTTTAATGAAATCAAAATTGTCAGGGATCGGAATCAGGAACAGGGGCGCTAGCATTAAATTCGCCACCAATAGTCCAAAGACCAAACCCACAGCTCGCCCTAAAATTGTCTCAATGGGCATTGAGCGAATATTTGACTCGATGCGGCGATAGGTATTTTGCACGACCAATCCCGTAATTAGCCCGATCGCAGAGCCGACACCCAAGGTAACCCAGCGTAAATTTTGGATGTTGAGATGAGCGATCGAGTCCGATGGCAAGAAATCAATACCGTGGAAGCCAGTACCCGCTCCCGCGAGGATGAAAGTAAAAATGATGATAGCGTCAATCATAGGGCGGAACTCCGCTGGGACGAATAAATATTTCAGGAAGGGAAATCAAATAATCTCTAGCCTAAAGCTTTAATTGATTTTAGGTAATACTTTTCCAACTTTCTCAATCCTTTGCATACAATTCTACACAAATCCAAACGAGGATTGTCTATTTTGGTGCTTTTGGACAGCCTTCAGCGGATTTCTGACCATCGGGCATAATCGCCCCGCATAAATTAGTTTCTGACATATAGGCTCCTGTCAAATCTGCCCCCGTGAGATCGGCTCCCCTGAGATCGGCTTTGTCAAGGATTGCGCCAATGAGATTGGCTTCACGCAAGTCGGCAAGTTTGAGATCCGCTGAGAACAAATTCGCATTGCGTAAATTTGCGCCGCGCAGATTGGCGAAACTTAATTTTTCTCGCGAAAGATTGCATCCCGCACATTCTCTAGTCTGTAAAACTTGACGAATTTGATTGGGATCGGCAAGGGCTGATTCGATCGCACTAATGGAGGCGATCGCGGCAATTAACCCTGAAATGATTAAGGAAGAATGGATTGTCGGTTTCATGGTGGATCGCTCAGGTTGTAGCTGACCAATTTTCAAGCTTTGGAAGCTGGGAATTTGCATCCACCCTATCACTAAATCACTTGAGATTGCGATCGCAATCACAGGTGTCCAATCCTGATATCACTTGCCATTCTTCAATAAAGATTGATGATGTTGTTATTGAATTAATCGCTTACGGGTAATGTTCACCCACTCGGTTGGTTTGATAGCAGGAAGCAGCCTTAACCGCTTTCATCAGAAGATTAAATCCATAGAAATTTAATTTTCTAATTCGTAGTCAGCAATTAGAGAACGCAGATTAGAGGCAGTCATGAAAAGTACAATTGTCGCCACATTTTTAGCCATTTCGGGTTTCGCCATTTCAGGTTTCGCTCTCGCTACGCCAGTCAATGCCCAAACAGCGATCGTCGCCGCTCTATATCAAAGTCCTACGACTCCTCATACCGAAGTCCGTTCTGAAAGTGCAAATATTAATTCCCATCAAATTATCCTTGCCGTTAATACCACTCCTGAAGCAGTTGCGATCGCGGACAATCTGATTGCAGGCAAAACCTACGATCGCATCGTTACCGTAAGTCACAAAGATAATCTCGCCTGTTTGGTGAGCGGTAAAGGTTCTATTGATGGAGTCGTCATGTGTGGTTTTATCGATCACGAATAATTACCGCAATTATCGATCAAACGAACCACAAGAAGATTTTGAAAGCTTTGCTTCGCAAAGCTTTCAAAATCTTCTTGGTTTGGATTTGAGCGTAAAGCGCTGTATGAATAAAAGGTTTTTCCAGTTAAGAAATGGCTACGCCATTTCTTAACTGGAAAAATTAGGGAAAAAGTTGCCATTGATGGAGATTCGGGATCAGGCGATATTAGATATGTCAGGATTATTTTTAAATTCGTTCAGCTTTTGAAGTCCAAATTGAGCGCGTTTAATTTGCTTTTCGCAGAGCTCTTCGATCTCGGAACGGACAATTTCAATCCCGTTTTGCGTATCCGTGGCGCGATCAAAAAACACGATACTATCTACCTGTTTCATGCCAATTAAGCGAAAGAGCATATCGATTACATTGTATTCGCCGCATTCTAGCTGCGCGTCATTGAGTTTTAGGCGATCGATATTCGCAGGAGTGCGATCGCAATAGGCGTAAATAGTTGTCTTTTCGAGTTCGGGATTATCGTGATTGCTCAGGGGCGTAAGTAACCAGCCACCTTCAAGGTCTTGGATCACGATATAGGTTGTATGTCTGAGGTTTTGGGCGATCGCTTTAAGAACAGATGCAATTAAACTAACCGCACTTGCCGTTTCTTCATCGGGCGTACTCTGAACTAGTAAGGCAACTTGGCGATCGAGAATTTGATCTTTAGTGAGCATGAATCTAAGGAATATGATGTGCTGAGCGTTTTAGAGCAGGCTTTGCCGTAATCGATTGCAATACTTCTAAGGTCTCAAATATCGCGTCCCGCATTGTCGTCTCGGTTTCTCGGTTGAGCAGGATTTGGCAATAATCGGCGATCGCTCGTTCCTGCGCCGCAGGTAAGCGATTATCGCGAACGTACTGATTGATCTGTTTAATTGCAATGAGTCTAGCTAGGTCATCACTGACCGTAAGTTGGGCAATTAGCTGATCGAAATTATCTTGCTGACGCTGCAACCATTGTTTAAAAGCTTGGCGTACCAGAATCGCGAAAATCCCTAAGGTTGCACCTAGTTGCAAAATGCTTGCCGCCGCTAACCAATGATTTTCTTGATTTGACCAGACTGCCAAGATCGTATAGGTCAAAAAAACGGTACCCGTGCCACTAGCCACCGATAGGGGCAAATGCCGATAGGGACTTTGAAAAAATCTCTGAATTCGCCATAAAATTACATTCCAATTCCAGTCCTGCATCACATAGACGGCAATCATCGCGCCGATTCCCGTACCAGTGGCAGCGATTAATTGCCAGTTCCACAGAAGTAACATCACCAAAAAAACTGCCAACAAAGCCCATACTGGCAGCCCCTGTTCGCGAGCTAGTCCGCGCCATAGCGATCGCATCAGTAGATGAGCTTGCGAAGAAGATGTTGCCGATTCCTGTTCTTGATGATGTGAGTTTTTGACCACTGGTGAACCCAATTTGTCCCTAAGGAATTGTAATAGCTACTTTACAGGATTTTAGTTCAAAAAGGTGAGATGGGATAGAGCCGCATCTCACCTTTTTATACCAAGTTAAGAAATGGCGTAGCCATTTCTTATAGCTACCGCCAGTCTTGTTAGGACAAAATTAAAACCCAAGATC
>NZ_LIRE01000177.1 GCF_001402795.1 Pseudanabaena sp. 'Roaring Creek' | reverse complement strand
TTGATTTGTCCTAAGTCAAGTAACTGTAGCTATAACTTAGTATTTAACTTAGTATTTAACTTAGTATTTAACTTAGTATTTAACTTAGTATTTAACTTAGTATTTAACTTAGTATTTAACTTAGTATTTAACTTAGTATTTAACTTAGTATTTAACTTAGTATTTAACAGGAGCTGAGGAACGATCGCGATCGCGAGAAGGACGACGAGAATCATAGCCACCATCACGACCACCGCCATCACGACCACCGCCAGAACGACCACCGCCATCGGAACGACCACCACTTTGACCGCGTTTGATAGGTCTACCACTGTAGGAACCGCCATCGCGATCGCCACCACGGTCACGACCTGAAGGCGTATGGGGTTGTTTTGCCAAAACCTGTAATGCAGCTTGTTCCGCTTTTTCGGATTGCAATTGGGTATAGGCTAATTGCAGGGCAGCCGCAGCGATCGCTTGAGGATCGTAATCTTCTACCAACTGCGATACGAGGGGTAAGAAGGAAGCCAATCTCTCACCTGTTAAGGCTTGCAGAATTTGCTCAGTAAACCTGCCAATGCGACGTTCTTGAATCTGAGCGACACTGGGCAAGGGCAAAGGAGGCAAGGGCATACCGACCTGCTGTTCCAATTGACGAAGCTTGTAACGTTCTTTACCAGAAATCAGCGTAATCGCCACACCCTTTTTACCAGCACGACCAGTGCGTCCAATACGGTGAACGTAGCGTTCGGGATCGTCGGGAATATCGAGGTTAAATACATGGGTTAAACCATCGATATCCAAACCACGCGCCGCGATATCGGTAGCAACTACCCAACGCACCTGTTGATTGCGGAAACGACGCAATAGATTTTCACGTTGAGATTGAGAAAGGTTACCGTGATACTCATCGACACTATGTCCAGAGGATTGCAGAATTTCTGTTAATCTGCTTGCCGAGTCCTTAGTACGGACAAAAATAATCGCCGAAGTAGGAGCTTCATACTCCAAAACAGGCAATAGGGCTTCCTCTTTAGTCAGGTGATAGGGAACCAGATAAATTTGTTGGTCGATGCGAGTAGGTGTGGAATCTTGAGTCTCAACCTTGACAGTTACAGGGGACTTCAAGAAGTTCTTCACCAAACGCTTGACCGCAGGAGGCATAGTTGCCGAGAAGAAGGTGCTTTGTTTAGTAGAAGGAGTTGTTACCAGAATCCTTTCTACATCTTGGATAAATCCCATGTTAAGCATTTCATCGGCTTCGTCTAAAACGAACCATGCGAGATTCTCCAGCTTGAGCTTACCGCGTTCCATCAAATCGATGACACGTCCTGGAGTACCAACGACAACATGAACGCCGCGCTCCAATTGGATCATTTGGCGATCAATCGCCGATCCGCCATATACGGTGAGAATTTTCGCACCAGGTTTTGTATTAAAACTGCGAAGAGCTTGACCGACTTGAATCGCCAATTCACGAGTTGGAGTCAAAATTAGCGCTTGAAGAGAGTCGCTGTTGAGATCCAAACGCTCTAAAATTGGTAAAGCAAAGGCAGCAGTTTTACCAGTGCCAGTTTGGGCTTGACCGAGTACATCTGCACCAGCGAGCAATTGTGGAATTGCTTGTTCTTGAATAGCTGTAGGCTCTGTAAAGCCAATGGATTCGAGCTTAGCAACTCGAGCTTCTGAAATACCGAGAGAAAGAAAAGATGAGGGCATGGATGATCCTAAGATTTGCAGCAAATTTGTTCTAAGAACAGTTCGCCTATTCTGCCAATCGCACGGGATAAACAATCACTAACAAAGCCGAAGGACATCTCTGCCCTAAATTTTAAGCGGTTTAAAAAGAGCTTTTCTATGAAAACCTCAGCTTCCAAAGATTAGATTGCTTTGGATAGTCATGCAATGGGAGAAATCAGCAAAATGAAATTAATTATTTCTAATATATCTAGTATAAACCTATGTTAAAGATTGTAAACAATCTTTTCGAGATTTATATCTATGGGTTGGGTTGATGAGCGTTGATGGTATTGAAATCGGTATCGAACTAGTATCGACTCTAGTATCGACTTGATATCGACTTGACGTTAACTGAGTTTAGATTCAGCTATGCGATCAATCCTCAGACAAAAGATTTTTTCTGGATTGATCGAGTTCTGCCCACAGATCTTTAATCTGTTTGTAAGCTTCCATCGGTGGGATTTTACCACCTGTTTCTAAAGCACATATAAGTGAAATACGATTAGCAAACTCTTGTAAATTAGCATTAAAAGCTAAATTCTCAGGAGTAAATTCGCCCCTGTAACCAAATATAGGATTCAAGAATCTATCTTTGTCTGTATCAGACATGAGTCTAGGGTGAGTTTAATTGAACAGGACAGGCTGAGAAGATCTCAAGATCGCAGACGATAGCTGTAGGGAAAAGCGATTATTCTACAACCTGCCCGAACAAGGAGATCACAAACAAATTATTAAAAATCAACAAAAGATTAATAAAATGCTGTGAAATCGCAATCCAAATTTGATCGATCTCTAACCATTATCGGATCAATTGTAGCAAGTTTGAAGAAGATTCTCGGTGATTCGTAATACAAAGCGTAATACATTTTCCCTTGATTTTTCAGAACTTTTGACCGCTAATGACCGCTAATGATTGTAAAGCACCTATATGGCAAAGTACTTATATTGAGGCTTATTTATTCACAGTAACTTTTTTAAGAGCTACCGCTAGCTTGGATTTGCGACGCGCACCTGTGTTGTTGTGTAATACTCCACATTTGACTGCGCGATCAATCTTGCTATAGGCCAAGGACTGTTTAGCATTAACTGCTTCTAGCGCCTCAGGAGTAGGGTTAGCCTTATAAGCTTCAACTGCTTCTAAATAGCTCTTCATTAAAGTCTTGACGGCTGACTTATATGATTTATTATGCAGACGGTTACGCTCAGCGATCTGAATGCGCTTTTTTGCGGACTTGATGTTTGCCACAGTTTATTCCTTTAGCGAAATGACATGGTTTAAAGCATTTATCATCGTAACATTTTGATCGCATTTTGCAACTGTTTTGGCAATTTACTTTTTAATTTGTTTTAATTTGCTTTGGGATTGCTTGTTCGATTCGGTTATTCTTGGTTGTCCTTCTGGTTGTCCTTCTGGTTGTCTATGTTGAATCTCATCCTCAAACGCCCATGACCTACTTGAATTTTGTTTCTTTCTTTGGCATTTTTGGCTTGTGCTTTGTGGCTTGGATCTTTTCTGAGGATCGGCGAGTCATTCCTTGGCGGGTCATTCTTTGGGGAATTGGCTTGCAGTTAGTGCTTGGCTATTTTGTGTTTCAGCAACCTCAGACGAGAGAGGGCTTACAAAAATTTAGCGATCTGCTGAATGCTTTGTTTGATTCGGCTGATGCAGGGGCAAGATTTGTGTTTGGGCGTTTGCTAGTACCGCCAACTGGTCAAGAACCCTATGCCCTGTTGCCGATCAAGCCTGATGGGACTTGCCCTCCTGGACAGGTTTTACTAGATGATCTTACAACTGCCGCAAATGCGGCGGCAAAGTACTGCACGACGAATCGTTTAGCCTATGTATTTGCCTTTCGGGCTTTGCCTGCGGTAATTTTCTTTTCGGGATTTATGGCTTTGCTCGAAAACCTTGGCGTTATTCAGATCGTAGTTAATGTATTTGCTAAGTTGTTTTTCTGGACGATGCGCTTGAGTGGGGCAGAGGCTTTGAGTGGTGCGGCAAATATCTTTGTGGGTATTGAGGCGGCGATCGTGGTTAAGCCCTATTTGCCGAGGATGACTCGTAGCGAACTATGTGCGATTTTGGCTTGCTGTTTTGGGACGGCAGCCTCTTCGACCTTGGCAATCTATACAAGTTTTTTAAAGCCAGTTTTCCCTAATATTCTTGGGCATTTAGTCTCAGCTTCGATTATTGCGATCCCCGCCTGCTTTGTGCTTTCCAAAATCCTTGTCCCTGAGACATCAGTCCCTGTCACCATGGGCGGCATTCCCAAGGAAGACAAGTCGGCAAAGCCTGATGATGGCGAATTGGAGAATGCAGGTGGCGAGACAATGAAGCGGATGAGTCCGATGGATGCCACGATTATTGGAGCCTTGGATGGGTTAAAAATGGCTGCTTCGATCGCAGCAATTTTGATTTTAATCGTGGGGCTAGTCGATTTGATCAATCAAATTTTTGCTCAGCTTGCGAATTTCAGCGACGTTTTCAAGGTGGTTAATTTACCGAATATCCAAGGAGCTTTGTTTTATCCGTTAACTTTGCTAACTGGGGTTTCTTTGGATGATTCTTGGACTGCTTCGGTAATTATTGGTAGAAGGTTGTTTGAGACGGCAATTCCTCCCTATCAGGCTTTGGCTCAAGCTTCTAAGGATGGTTTAATTAGCGATCGCACTGTGATCATTGTGAGCTACGCCCTATCTGGTTTTGCCCATTTAGCATCTGTAGGGATTTTCGTGGGTGGCACGATCTCCTTAATTCCTTCCCGTCGTCGTGATATTTCCGATTTAGGTTGGAAGGCTTTATTTGTGGGCACATTGGCAACCTTGATGATTGCTTGCATTGCAGGGGTATTTGACGATGGGACTCCTAGTATTTTAGGTGAAAAGAAAAGAGTAGAGGCTCAACCAGATAAGCCAGCGGCTACAACTACACCCAATACCTCCCCCAATCCTAATACTTCACCCAATCCATTACCTACTGTTTCGCCCACAAATACACCGATAAGAACTATGCCTATGCCTAAAGCATCGCCATCTCTACCCACATCACGCTAACAGATCGCTAATACCAATTCCCAAAATGGCAACGCCATTTTGGGAATCTCAAACCCTTACTGGGTTTGGTGTTTAATTCACAAAGTTTAATTCACAAAGTTTAATTCACAAAGTTTAATTCCCAAAAAGTGTTGTCACACGTTCGTGAATTGGCATAGATCGTACTATAGCTACAGTCACTTGACTTAGGACAAATCAAACCCCAAGAATTGACTGGCGGCGCGAAGCGCCGCCAGTCAATTCTTGGGGTTTATGTCCTAGTACAGGCGA